>JAQWAJ010000274.1 GCA_028707745.1 Bacteroidales bacterium
TTACTTGTACTATGATATTCGCGCCATTTTATACTGCGTGCGATAGTGGTATCCTGATAAACGTCAGTGTATTTTAACTTAAAATATAATTCTTCATAGGGTGCACCGGTGGACCAACTAAAGCATAGGGGATTCTTGAATAAATTAATCTCATAGGTTAATCGTGGTTCAAGTAATTTCGCGTGCGAATACACCGGTGTTTGAGCATAAACCAGTGGAAGTCCTGGTATTTCTGCAGTCAGATGGTAGGATTGGTCTCCGGTGAAAAGGGGCTCGTTTTCCGGAGATCTGACCAGAATGTAATACCAATTGGGAGCGGTGAGAAAAATGCCGGAAGATCGCGGTATTACCTTAGTTTTAACCAGTTCGGCCTTGCTGACAATCTGATCCCCGTTCCATTTCTCCAACCAAACCCGGGCCTCCGGAAAATAAATGGAATCTTCCATTTTTGCGGAATTCAAAGCCGACGTGAATCCTGTGAATGACCGGGTTAAACGGATATACTGGGTGTCACGCTGCAGTTCCAGTACACCTGAAATTACGGGTAACACATTATAATCCGAAGATTGCACTACCAGATCATTATTGCACGACCAACTAACTGGTCCCAAAATGACAACAACCGGAATCGCCTTTATCCAGCTTTTCAAATACATAGAAAACCAAAAAGAGATTTATACTCCGGGGGATGATCAAAGATAACGATTATTTATCAGGAGATTTCCCGGATCGGGTTAAAACCGCTTATTTCTCAAAAAGTACCAACCGAACCTCATCGCAATCGGGATATGCCGGATAGCGGTCGGGATGAATCCATAATGCCTTGACATAGAGTGGAATCTCTCTTTCAGGCTGATTCTGATGTTTTGTTTGGAGTGACCCCCATCCAGAAAGGCACATAAGATTAAATGTGTATTTATGATTACCTCCCTTCGCTCTCTGCCCTCTGCCCTTCGCCCTTCGCCCTCTGCCCTCTTCAGCGCTTTGAGTACCCAGTCGAAATCGGCCGAATGCCTGTATTGCGGATCAAATGGCTCTGCGATTTCCCGGCTTACCAGGATTGCCTGATGACAGACCAGCATCCCTTTGCGGAAACTTTTCCAGGTGAGTGTTTCCGGGGGCCTCAGGCGTCTCAATCCCACCTCGCGGTATCCGGAGTCCACCACCATGGTATCGCCGTAATAAATGAGCCCGCCGCGGCTGCCCAGGAAGACTTTTTCGAGCGTATCATCCGAATAAATCAAATCTCCTGCGTTCATGAACCACACAAAATCGCCGGTTGCAGCCGCCAGTCCCTTGTTCATGGCATCATAGATTCCCTGGTCGGGCTCGCTGATCCAATAACTGATCTGCTCCTCATATACCTTGATGACCTCAGGGGTCCCATCGGTGGAGTGACCGTCGATCACGATATACTCGATATTGGGATAGCGCTGGCCGATGACACTCTGAATGGTTTTTTCGATCAGACTCAGTCCGTTATATACAACGGTAATGATCGAAACAACCGGTAATCCGGGCTGTTTCAGGGGCGAAATGCCTTTGAGCCGCAATCCTCCTTGTAAGGTATCTTCCATCATGATCGGTTTGGTTGGGAAATTAGTTATTTTCGCACAAAAGCCTGATATGTTTTATCGTTTACTCAAAATCCAGCGGTTTTTTGAAGCACTCTATCAATCGCTGATCAGCCTGATCCGGGTGTTTTTCCATTTCCGTTTTCGTTCGGATCTCAATCATATCAAGGCGTCGGAGCATGAGCTGGTCATATTGGCCAACGGCCCTTCGCTGAGGGCGGATATGGATCAAAATCCGGATTTTTTCAACGGGAAACAGATCATGTGCGTGAATCAATTCGTGTTAAGCGATGATTTTGAACGGTTAAAGCCGCAGTTTTACATTCTTCTCGATATTGGTTTTTTTGTGGAGAACACCATTCCCAGGGTGGCTGAGGTTCGTGAAAAAGTAAAGCGTGCGCTCATCGAAAAAACTACCTGGCCGGTGACGCTTCTTTGTCCGGCAGAGGGTCGTAAGAGCAGGTTTTGCCAGGACATCCAAGCCTCGGGAATACCCGTGAAATTTGCCTTTTTCAATCGTACGGTGGTTGACGGAAACCGGATGGTGCGGCATTGGCTGTATCGTTGCCAGGCAGGCATGCCACCCCCGCAAAATGTGCTGATCGGTGCCCTGATGTGCGGGATCGCCTGCGGGTTTAAGAAAATCATCATTCTGGGGGCCGATCACTCCTGGCACCAGGGTCTCGAAATCGGAACCGACGGGAAGCTGATCTCGGCGGAGAATCATTTTTATGATAAAAAACCCTGGAAAGTGGCTGTCGAACACCCTGAAACGCTTGAACGGGCAACGATCTACGATTATTTTTTCAATTTATACCGGACTTTCCGCAGCTATCACCTCATCCAGACATTTGCCCGATCAGCCGGGGTTAAGATCATCAATGCCAGCTCGATAACTTTTATCGACGCCTTTGAGCGGAAAAACCTGAAGGACTATCCCTGGGATTCACGCTGACCCAGATAGATTCCGGCGAGGTCGAAATCCACCTGATCATCAATATCGATCGAATCTTTCCGGTTCATGACATAAGCGAATGCCCCGGTTTTCAGAAACAAAGTTCTTTCTTCGATCATTCTCGGAATCCGGCAGAAATAGAGGGCCCCGTTTAACCGGTAATAGGCCGGCAACTGTTGTGACGGTGTTTTCTGAATGCTCTCGGGGATAAAACCCTCCAGTGACAAATTTTCGGGCAGCGTATTGCTCCAGAGCGGGGAATGTTCGGTGCGGCAAACTGATACCACCGCATCTGCCTGTTTCAGTTCCAACAGTTGGGCTGCTTCCCGGATATTTTCGGCGGTCCGCAGGGGAGAGGTCGGCTGCAGACAGGCCAGGTGGGTCCATCGGGGCTCTTTACCTGCCATCAGCTCGTGGGCGGCATGAACCAGCACATCGATCGAGGGCGTGGTGTCGAGCGCCAGCTCTTCGGGCCTCATGAACGGAACCTCGGCGCCGAATTGTGCGGCGGTTACGGCAATTTCCCAACTGTCGGTACTGACCACAACCCGGTCAAAGACTCCCGAAGCAATGGCTGCTTCGATGGTCCATCCGATCAGCGGCTTTTCGGCCAGCATCAGGAGATTTTTCCCCGGCAGACGTTTGCTGCCGCCCCGCGCGGGGATGATTGCGATATAAGGTTTCTGATTATTCATGGAACAGTCGGTTATAATCGAGATTTGCGCGCTCGTAATCTTCCGGTTTTCCGATATCCAGCCAAAACTCCCGGATCGGGAAGGAGAGGGTGGTCATGCCTTTTTCAACCGCCTTCTCAAAAAGTCCGGTCATGTCCATCGGCTTTCCTCTGGGTATCAGGTTCAGGGTTTCGGGTGTCAGCACATAAATACCGGCATTTACGTAGAACTGCTGAATGGGTTTTTCTTCGATCGATACGATATTCTCCTTGTTCAGCCTGACTACTCCGTAAGGGACCTCCATGCCGTATTCGCGGATGCACATGGTGGCATCGGAGGCGTTGCGGGTATGAAAATCCATCAGGCTTTCGAAATTCACCAGAGTCAGGATATCTCCGTTCATCACGAAGAACGATTCATCGGGTTCTTTTTCAAGCAAACCCAGCGCTCCTGCAGTGCCCATCCGCTGATTTTCATCGATATAGCTGATGTCAACCCCCATGGAGTGTCCGTTTCCGAAATAGTTTCGGATGATATCGCC
>JAQWAJ010000275.1 GCA_028707745.1 Bacteroidales bacterium
TGGCCAATGTTTATACCGCCGGATTTAATGCCCAGTACAATGGAAGGTTATCATCGATCATCGACCTGAAAACCCGGGATGGCAACAGTAAACGGCTCGAAGGCAAGGCCACGCTCACCACCTTCGGATGTGACCTGACACTGCATGGCCCGCTCATGAAGGAAAAGCCTGCCGATCCCCGCACGGTTACATTCCTGTTAAACTACAAAGGATCCTATATCGACAAGGTTGCCCCGGTGCTCTACCCCTATCTCGATTCAATGGGTATTCCCTATCAATACGGCGATTTTTATGGCAAAGTCAGCACAAAGGGGCCCGATGACCACATGAGCGTGTTTGGCCACCATTTCACTGACCGGGTCAGTTATGACGACCTGCTGACCACCTCGTGGCAGAACAACGGTTTGGGTTGCAAATTGGAGTGGGGCCCCAAAGGATGGGCGTTCCCGCTGATCATCTCAGGCACCTATTCCGATTATCAGGCTAATATTCAGGAGGCTGACAAACGACCGCAGGATACCCGGTACCGGGATCTCATCTGGCATCTCGGATCAGGATTACTGGCCAATAAAACAGAAATCAAGTTTGCCATTGAATGGTCAGCCCTCATGACCGAATACAGCTACCTGAACCTGGATAAGCAAACTGTTTCGCTGACCAGTACCAATACCGATTTTGTTTGGTACGGTCTGGTAAAAAGCACCCTGAAAAACTGGATTCTCGAACCAGGCATCAATATCCACTGGTTCTCCAGTCAGAATTACTACTCCTTTGAACCCCGGCTACAGGTTAAATACAATATCAGCCCGACCTACAGCCTCAGTTTTGCAACCGGGTTATATGCCCAGGACCTTTTATCCTCCGTCTCTGAGCAGGATATTACCTGCCTTTTCCAGGGCTATTACAGCAATCCGGAGTATATCCAATCGGGTTACAAGGGCAAGGAGATCGGCACTACCATTCAGAAATCGGCACACGGTGTGGTGGGGATAACTGCATTTTACCCCAACAACCTGAAGCTGACCGCCGAGGTTTTTGTCAAGGATTTTTACCGGCTGGTGAACTTTAACCGCAACAAAGTGTATGAGGATACCGAGCAAAACAAGGCGGTTATCGAATATCTGAAAAAGAATTTCATTTTTGAAAACGGATGGTCGTACGGCCTCGATCTCCTGGCCGACTATCAGAATGACGATTTCAGTTTCTGGCTTGGATATTCGCTCGGCTTTTCAACCCGCGAAGATGAATACTCCACCTTTACCCCCCATTTCGACAGAAGACACAATATAAATCTGCTCATCAATTACCAGCCCACCAAAAAGACCAGCATCAAGGTCCGCTGGAACCTCTCATCGGGATATCCTTTTACCCAGAATGCCGGGTTATATGAGGAGATCCGGTTAACCAACGGCACCTTCCTCCAGAGCATGCAAAACGGAAATCTGTCAGTCTATTACGGAGCCTACAACGAAGGGAGGCTCCCCTGGTACCACCGGCTGGATATTTCCGCTTACAAAACGCTGGATCTTTCACCGAAGGTAACGTTGGAACTCAACGCCGGAATCATGAATGTGTATAACCGGAAGAATGTTTTTTACCTCGACCGGCTTTCCGGAAAACGGCTGGATCAGCTGCCTATCATGCCGAACGCCGGAATGGTGCTGAGGTTCTGATACCCGCTATTGCGCCGTTTTCGCCGTGGCAATGGTCATCTTGGTATTGAGCTTGTTGCCCAGTGAAAGGATATCTACCAGCTTCTGCACCGTAAGCACATTGTCCATTCTTAATATCACAAAGGCACCCGGATTCTGGTCGAGCTCCGATTTAAGCTGTGCCTCGAGATTGGCATACTGAACTTCGGTATTGTTCACATAATACCGCAAATCCTTGGTTATGGTGAGATGTATCTCTTTCTGATGAATCGACTGGCTGTTCTGGGAGTTTGGCAAAGTCACCTTTATCATGCTGGGATTCAGCAAGGTAGAAGCAATGATAAAGAACAACATCAGAAAAAACATGATATCGTTCAGTGAACCGGTGAACACCTCGGCCGACTGGTCGGTATTTCTCCTGAGGTCGATCATTTTGGAGGTTCGTTAAGCAGTTCGATGAAGTTCATCGCGCTCAGTTCGAGCTGATGAATGGCTTTATTCAGATTTCTTTTCAGGATGTGGTAGCCGATATAGGAGAGTACGCCGATGGTCAGACCGGCGGCACTGGTGACCATCTTGGTGTACAAACCGGCAGATACGCTGCCGATGCTGATATCGCTGCTCATCGAGATATCATGAAAAATCTTGATTACCCCGATAATGGTTCCCAGAAACCCGAACATCGGAGCAATGCTGGCGATAACCGCCAGAATGGTAATATTTTTCTCGAGTTCGTATATTTCAAATTTTCCGGCAAGCTCGATATACTCTTCGATTTCCTTTATCGGTTTGCCGATTCTTTTGATGCCCTTTTCGATCATCCGGGCGATAGGTTCGGTGGATGTTTTGCACAATTTCAGGGCATTTTCGATTTTTCCACCCCGGATATACTCATGGATCTTATTCATGAAATTCATATCGGTGGTCACATAGCGCCTGATATGAATATACCGTTCGATGAACACATATACCGCAATCACTGACAGCAATGCAATGGGGATCATCAGGACACCGCCCTTTGACAGGATTTCCATCATCGACATGGAGCCCGGCATGGATTGGCTGGGCAGAGCCGGTGCAGGCACCGAACCGGTGAGATCCTGAGTATTCTGTGCCAGAAGCAGAAGTAATGATGCCATCTTTCAATATTATTAGCCCGCTAAATTATAAAAATGATACGGCACCCCGGCAGGCTTCGCGGAGAAATATATATTACAGCGGAAAAGCAGTATATTAGACTCAAAATCTGTTCTTATGAAATTCGTCCGTTTTTTCATACCCCCTCCGGAGTGGCGCTTACCGGTGATTTTTGCCCTGGGGATATTTTTCGGCCTGTTTCTGTTTGCATTTTACGTTTCCAATGCCGGATCCTACCTGGGTGATGATCCGAAAACCTGTGTCAACTGCCACATTATGGCGCCGCAGTATGCCACCTGGGTGCACAGTTCGCACCGTCAGTACACCACCTGCAACGATTGCCATGTTCCGCACAACAATATCGTCAACAAATATTTTTTCAAGGCCTGGGATGGTTTGCGCCATGCCACGATGTTCACGCTCCGGCTGGAGCCGCAGGTCATTCATATCAAGCTGGCCGGCCAGCGGGTGGTGCAGAACAATTGCATCCGGTGTCATCAGAAACTGCTGACCGATGAGCCCATTCTCGCGCTCACCCGGGAGGCACACCAATATCGTTCAGAACGGCAGTGCTGGACGTGCCACCGCGAGATCCCGCACGGCCGGGTAAGCAGCCTGTCGAGCGTTCCCTTTGCCCGCGTGCCGTTACCCGAAAGCCCGGTACCCGACTGGCTCTCTAAAATCATGAAAACTGAAAATTAATCAGCTATGAAATCCATCCCCGAACTTCTGAAAGAAAAGCCTTGGTTAGGCTGGTTGCTCTTTTTGGGCACCATGATAATCGTATTTCTGCTTGGCCTGATCGCCTCATCGGTCATCGAGCGGCGGGCCGAGGCCAGTTTCGCCTATACCCCGAAAAACGACTTTTCGCGGTTCGAACCCAGGAGCCCCGTGTGGGGCCAGAATTTCCCGCGGGAGTATGAATCTTACCTGAAAACGGCCGACACCAC
>JAQWAJ010000276.1 GCA_028707745.1 Bacteroidales bacterium
AAAATTAATGGTTCCGCTGTTGGAGCCACTTGCCCCCGAGGAAATGCGTGCCCACTGGTTTCCTGCGGTCACTGCTGCGGTCCAGGCCATGGTCCCGCCGCCGCCATTGCTGACCGAGAAACTGGCGCTACCTTCATTAAAGGCGATGGTTTTGGTCTCGGGTGCCACCATCAGCATCGGGCCGCTGCCGGCCTGTTCAATGGTTACCGATTTCGGACCGCCGGTGGCCCCGACTGCCGTAACGGTGATCACACCCGTACGGATGGGCTCATCAGGATTGGAATCAAAAGATACCGTAATGGTGCCGTTATTGGTCCCGCTGGCCCCTGAAAGTATGCTGGCCCAGGTATTACCTTCGGTGACGGCTGCTGTCCAAACCAGATTTCCTCCACCTCCGTTGGATACGTTGAATGTGGTGGAACCGGCAGCAGAGCGGGTCGAATATTTTAGCGGAGAGATAACTACCACCGGAAGATTGCCCGATTGAACTACCGTAACGGTTTTCGGACTGCCGGTCACCCCGGCCGCCGTAACCACGATGGTTCCGGTACGCGGATTCTCCACCGGATTGGCATCTGCCGTTAACTCGATGACACCGGAGTTCATTCCTGAACTGCCTGAAGTAATATGCAGCCAGGTATTGCCTGAAGTAACGGCTGCGGTCCAATCCATGTTCCCTTCGTTGAGGTTTTCAACCGAAAAAGAGGTTGTGCCCCCGCCAAATGCCATGCTCTGTGAGGCAGGTGTGACGCTCAGCTCCGGAGCAGTTGAAGGATAACTCAAAGTAAATGAGATCGTTTCACCGGCGATTCCGACGTTGGTGATCTCGATTCCACCCTTTGAACCATCTCTTAAAAAGCAAGCCGGATCGCTCGTTGAGGTGAAGGAGGTTCTGCCTGAGTTAGCGGAAAATGGCGCCGCTGTCAGGTTGCCGCTCACCGTGGTGGTACCACCCGGGCGATAAACATAAACTTCATCAGGCGGTCCGCCACTGTTGCCGTTAAGCGAACTGTTTATCCGGTAAATGATCAACCCCGATCCCGGTAAACCCGATTCGAAAGTACCGGTCTTTTTACGATACTCTACCACGAAAAATTCCGAAGCACTCTTGGGCGAAACAATTTTATACCCGGCAAAGGGGTTCGTCGATAAGGGTTCAAGTGTATAGGTTCCCGGAGTGGAAATCGTCTGCAAGCCGGAGAACCATTTCCCGTATTTCCATTTTGAGTAGCTGTTCTGATGTTGCGGAGGCGTGGCATTGGAGGCCATAACATCCCATTGACCCACCGGATTTATCGTTTTATCGGTATATCTGTATAGATCAGGAAATCCCAGCGAATGCGACATCTCATGGCATAAAACACTCACGCCGAAAGCCGACGAGAGCTGGAAGTTGAATTTATAAACCCGGAGGCCTCCAACCTGTACATTATCGGTGTACAACGACCACATGTGCGGCCACAGCAGATCGCTCCAACCGGCGGATGCACCCTGTATGATGTAACAGATGTTGTCGATATTGCCATCGTTGTTCAGGTCATAATCCAGCCCGGTGGATTCAATCTCAGATTTAACCGCCAGCGTGGCATTTTTCAGCAGCGTCATCTCCCGCTGGGTTCTGTCGGATTCCTGATACCCGGTAGGATTCGAGGTTGCGTTATATGCCAGATAATAAGCCCTGGGATTGGCATCCTGATACGAAACCACAGTGGTTCCGCCGGTTGCAGGAAACAGCGATGTACGGATTGCCAGCTGGGAACCTGATACTTCATTGAAAAACTGCGACATCGAAACGCCGGTAGCCCCGTTAAATGCAGTCTGATAAGTAGATACACTGTTCGTATATTCACTCTGATCGCTGAACCGGATGAATATCACAATATTATTGAGCGTGCCGATGGTATTTCCACCCGTCATGCCCTTCAGTTCAGGTACATCGAACTTATGTATTAATTTGTCAATATCGGCCGGATCCAGGTTCAACCCGGGTTCCAGTCCTGCCGCTGCCGGATCCGCCTGCCCGGCAATGAGTTTCGTGGCTATCAGCTTACTCCCTGATTTGGAGGCATATACATAATAACCAGTTACCGGATCCTGAATGATCGTATAATTGTTGGCATCATGCAGCCAGTTGTGAAATTCATCACCCGTGGCGAAGCAATTCAGAACCTTTCCGTCAGGCTGTTTGAGGGTTTGGGGAACATTCGTCAGGTACGCAGCCTGAAGGGGAATCTGAAACATCAGTGCGATCATGAAAATCGCGGCAATAACTTTTCTCATCTTTTAATTTTGCTTCAATAGTTTGCCCTGGGCCGTAATTACCCCAGACAGTTTAAATAGATATATTCCGTTAGTCAGAGACTCAAAATCGTTGCAATGAAAGGTGTTCCGGCCTGCCTGGGCTCTAAAATCCCTCGAAAAAAGCTGGCGGCCCGAGAGATCAAATATAGTTATTGTCAGATTACCATTGGCTGTTGCATAACCATCGATCCAAATTTCATGACTAACCGGGTTGGGCCATACCTGAACACCGGCAACCTCCGGATCGGTAACCACGCCGCTTCCTCCGTTGACTTTCAGCGAAAGCTCTTTGTTGTTGCTGATGCCAAGCCAATCGGTGACTTTCAGCGGTAAAACGTAGGTGCCCGATTTCTCAGGAGTACCCGACATATCTCCGTTGGTGCCCAGCGAGAGCCATGACGGCCAGTTCAGAAGGCTCAGGGTAAAAGCGCTGTTATCTTTTATTCCTGACAGATAATTGTCCATCAGATGATATTCGAGATTGTCACCCTTCGAAACTCCGGAGATCCACGAAATATCGGCCGTAACATCCATTTCGCCATATTCACAACGAATGGTTCCGTCGGGTTTTAAAACAGCGGCAAATTCAACCGGCTGATTTCCACCCAGATCCACGCAGGCTTTCCAGCGTATAACTACCTGATTCGACGACGATTCCATGGTAACCTTTTGGCTTGCCAGGGTATAGTGGAGGGTGGAGAAAAACGGGTAAATACCGCAATTCTGATAAAAACGATAGCAAGGGAAAATGACGTACGGATAGGTGATCACCTCGGGCCCCATCACGATTCCTCCATCGGCCATTATGGTTACCTGATCATAGCTCTTCCCATACAATGGGAATGCGAACGGCAGTTCCACCACGGTCGAGGTGAAGTTGCGCGTTGGAAACAGGTCGGTGCCGCCGGTAAATCCGGCAGACGGTTCAACCGGCGTTTCAACGAACCAGGTAGCCGGATTCGAATAGCGATAAGGACCTGTGGTCCCATCTGCCTCGAGTTGTGCCCGATAGGCCAAACCGGCATCTGCTATGGGCAGCTCCTCATTGAGAATGACAGGTTTGTTCACCGTGATACCGATCGGTACCGTAAGCCGGTTCACTGAGTTGGGCTGAATGGCAACCCGCCCGTCAGTATTGGCAAACTCATGCGTACCATCGGTGTAGTCCATCACTGAAAAACTCTCTATTCTTCCCGTTCCGGGAGTTTCTGTAGATTTCTGGATCACATCCAGGAAAATTTTTGCCACCCCGTTGGCGGGGATATAATTGATCAGCGGTGTAATATCCAGCCCGATCTCGATCAGATCGGAATCCACATCCGAGAAACCCTGCATCGGCAACGCTTCGCCTTCGAAATTAAAACAGGGGAAATCCATCGACTGTTCGGGGTCGTGCGCATTGACATCCGAAGCAACGCCTACCTGAATCTTGATCTGA
>JAQWAJ010000277.1 GCA_028707745.1 Bacteroidales bacterium
AGAGGATCGGTTTCCTATCATCCGGATATGGACCACCTCGTCGAGCGCGTTTCAGCCAACTGCAAGGATCAGTCTGTGATCCTGGTCTATCCGGGTGTTGACCTGGGCGACGATAAATACGACAAATACCGTGATTTCTCTTCACAGTCAATCACCCGCAGTATGGAACGGTTCGAACGGTTCCAGAAGGGCCTTGGAAAAATGAGAAATAAAGCCGAGTAGCTATTCAAAGGCCGGTGATTATTGGCGGTATAATTGATATCTTCGGCATTCAAACAGATATTCGTGTAATTATGCTGAAGTTTTATGCATCGGTCGGATTGAGCCTCACGGCAATTGCCCTGTCGGGGTGCAGGGAAAAAGCGCCGGAAAAACCCAATATTCTTTTTATCATGTCTGACGATCATGCTTATCAGGCAATATCCGCTTACGGGTACGGGCTGAACTTCACACCGAACATCGACCGGATTGCCACCAGCGGGATGATTTTCAGCAATGCGTTTTGCACCAATTCGATTTCCGGACCCAGCCGTGCCGTGATCCTGACTGGCAAATTCAGCCATCAGAACGGATTTCGCGACAATAACGACCAATTCAACGGTGCCCAGATGACTCTTCCCAAAATGCTCCGCCCGGCAGGATACGAGAGCGCCATTATCGGCAAATGGCACCTGAAAACTGACCCGGTGGGATTCGATTACTGGAAAATCCTGCTCGACCAGGGCCCTTATTATAATCCGGATCTGAAAGATTCAACCGCAACCAGACGATATGAAGGCTATACCACTACGGTGATCGGCGAGCAGGCTATTCAATGGCTCGATAACCGGGATAAGTCAAAACCGTTTTTCCTGATGGTCCACAATAAGGCGCCTCACCGCAACTGGATGCCGGAACCCAGGTATTTCGGGCTTTTTAAAGATAAAAAGTTCCCGGTTCCGGCAACTTTCTTCGACGATTATGCCAACCGTGGTCGCGCCGCTAAAGAGCAGAAAATGTCAGTCATCAGGGATATGGAAGTGCATTACGATCTGAAAGTTATGCCCCGCCCCGGTGATTCGCTTTCAGGCGACGACCAGTACTGGGAGGGCGGACTGAAAAGGATGAACCCTTCGCAACGCGCAGCGTGGAATGCCTGGTATCAGAAAATCAGCGATGATTATCACTCCCGGAACCTTTCGGGTAAAGAGCTGGCCCTTTGGAAATATCAACGGTATATGGAAGATTACCTGGCCTGCATCCAGAGCGTGGATGACCAGGTCGGAATACTGCTGAATTATCTGAAAGCATCGGGATTGGATAAGAACACCCTGGTGGTTTATACCTCCGATCAGGGATTTTACCTGGGCGAACACGGATGGTTCGACAAACGCTTCATGTACGAGGAGAGCATGAGAACCCCTTTGATTATGAGCTATCCGGGGGTCATTAAACCCGGAACCATGAACGACGCCATGGTTCAGAACCTCGATTTTGCTCCCACCTTTCTCGAGCTGGCTGGACTGAAAGCGCCCGACAGCCTTCAGGGAATCTCGATGTTTAAAAGCGAACACCGGAAGGCGATCTATTACCATTATTACGAATACCCTGATGCACATGCTGTTAAGAAACATTACGGAATCCGTACCGATCGCTATAAGCTGATCCATTTTTATGAAGATATCGATGAATGGGAACTCTATGATCTTAAGGAAGATCCACAGGAAATGAAGAATCTGTACAACGATCCGTCCTATGCCGGAAAAATCCGGGATCTGAAAAAAGAGCTGATCAGATTGCAGGAGCAATATCAGGATAAAGAAGCTTTGTTATTAAATTGAAAAGCGGCCCCCCCCTGGCAGGAAGGCCGCTGAAAGACAAGGTCGGTTGGTTTTTTGGGTTCAGCCGGCGGACTCCTATTTCACCTCTTTCAGGTGCTCAAGTCCGGCTCCGTCAACGTTGACCGATGAGGAGAGCTTTGACAGATCTTTCATGTTCAGTTTTCCTGAAATGTAGACCAGCGCATTATCTTCTTTACCAGATGCCAGGATAATGATCTCTTCAAGTATGTTCCCATCCTTTTTGGCGAGAATGATCACATCCTGACCGCTGTTTTTTACCGTCAACAACTCTTCATACTCTTTTTTATCGAGATTCGACAAAACCTCATCATACAGGTTGACTCCGTCTTTGTGAGTTTCTTCAGCCAGGATTTTTATTTCATGAATCCGGCTCAGGAAATCCTGGGATTCCTTGTCGTCATCGAAGTTTGCAGCCATCTTCAGTAACCCTTTGCTGATATTCACGACGGTGAAACCCTCACGATCTTCATACTTCCTGAAAACCTGATCAATTGCAGAATTCTGAGCCATACCAAGAATTGGAAACAGTGCAATCATCAGGAGTGTAAATACTTTTTTCATCTTGTTAAATTTTGATTTGTTTGGCATTCAATTGTTGTTTTCAGAAAGTAGACGACGATACCGCGTTTTTGTAACAGCCAATAACAAAAAAGGTCCCGAAGGACCCTTTTTTACTTTTCCATGAAAGGATATCTGAAATCCCGTGCCGGGATAAACGTCTCCTTAATGGTACGCGGACTGACCCACCGCAACAAATTCAGGTTTCCACCTGCCTTGTCATTGGTCCCCGATCCCCGGGATCCGCCAAACGGTTGTAAGCCTACCATAGCTCCGGTAGGCTTGTCATTGATGTAAAAGTTGCCGGCAGCATATCGCAATATATTGCAAGCCAGCACCATGGCATATTTGTCGTTTGAAAAGACCGCCCCGGTCAATGCATAAGGAGAAGTCTTGTCGCAAAGGTGAAGCGTCTCTTCATACTTTTCATCCTCATACACATAGATGGTTATCACCGGTCCGAAAATCTCTTCCTGCATGGTGGTGAAATGTGGGTCTCGGGTTAGAATGACGGTGGGCTCGATAAAGTAACCCACCGATTTGTCCCCTTTTCCGCCCGTGAGTATTTCACATTCGCCGGATTCTGAAGCTATATTGATGTATTTCATGATGTTATCAAACGATTTCTCGTCGATAACCGCATTGATGAAATTTCCAAAATCGGCAACATCGCCCATCTGCATCTGCTCAACCTGACCAACCACCAGTTTTTTGATCTCTTCCCAAAGGGATTGGGGGATATAGGCACGGGAAGCTGCCGAGCATTTCTGCCCCTGATATTCAAATGCACCGCGGGTTATTGCGGTAGCTACATCGGCCGGATTGGCTGAGTTGTGAACGAAAATGAAATCTTTTCCACCGGTCTCACCTACCAGTTTGGGATAGGATGCATAATGCGTCAGGTTTTCGGATACTCCGCGCCACAACTGATTAAACGTGGCATTGGAACCGGTAAAGTGGATGCCGGCCAGATCTCTATGCTTAACCACCGCATTGCCCACCAGCGGTCCGGAGCCCGGAATGAAGTTGATCACCCCACCGGGTAACCCGGCTTCCTGAAAAACCTTCATCAGGTAATATCCGGATACAATGGCGGTTCTTGCCGGTTTCCAGATAGTGGTGTTTCCCATCAGCGCCACCGACATGTTCAGGTTGGAGGCTATGGCCGTAAAATTGAATGGCGTAACCGCAAAGATGAACCCTTCGAGCGGCCGGTATTCCATCCGGTTTAACTGCCCGAATTCCGATTTTGGCTGGTCACCATATATCTGAGAGGCGAAATAAACATTGTAACGCAGGTAGTCAATCACCTCACAGGCGGCATCGATCTCAG
>JAQWAJ010000278.1 GCA_028707745.1 Bacteroidales bacterium
GAGGGTATCTTCGATGACAGATCTGATTCTCATGAAAATTTGCCGCACAAAACAGATCGAGGACCATCTGGGTAAAACCGTTGTATCTGAAGGAATCGACGCCAATTACATGGATATGATAAATTATGCCGTTTTTGCGCTGATCAAAATCGAATTCAATGAATAAAAGTATGAAAGAGACGATCAAAATTTCCAGCAGGTTAATTGTCGCCCTTGTTTTCATCTTTTCAGGATTTGTTAAGTGCGTGGATCCAACCGGTACAGCCATCAAGATGGAAGAGTACCTGATTGCTTTCCACATGGATTTTCTGGTATCCCTGTCGATGCTGGCATCCGTCGCGATGTGCGGTGCCGAATTGCTGGTTGGTATTATGTTGCTTTGCAATCTGAAGATCAAGTGGGCCATCTGGGGTGCAATCGCCATGATGTTGTTTTACACCCCTTTAACACTATGGCTTGCTATCTCGAATAAAGTTGGAGATTGCGGATGCTTCGGGGATGCGATAAAGCTCACCAACTGGCAAACTTTCCTGAAGAATGTGGTTTTGGATGTAATTTTGGTTTTCATCTATCTGAACAGGAACAATTATAAGAATAAGCTGAAACAGGTAATTCAGGTTGGAGCCTCCGGCGTGCTGGCAATTCTGGTTATCGGCTTTGAGATTTTCAACCTCAATCATCTTCCGGCTATAGATTTCATGCCTTACAAAACGGGTAGCAACATTCCGGCAGGCTTGATTGTCCCACCCGACGCACCGAAAGAGGTAAGGTCACCCATTGTTCTTTATTATGAAAAGGCAGGGAAAACCGAGAAATTTACGCTTCAGAATTATCCGGCGAATGATTCAACCTGGCGTTATGTTAAAACGGAAAGCAAGGTTTTAAAAAAGGGATATGAACCTCCTATCCATGATTTTATTATAACTACCCCTGACGGTCAGGAAGTTACTGATCTTATTCTTGCGGAAGAAGAGCCTGCCCTGCTTATCGTTTTTCACACCCTGCGCAAAACCAGTCTGAAAAATATCGGGGAAATTAACCGGTTGGCGGATTTGGCTATATCAAAAGGATACAAGGTTTATGGACTGACCTCGTCATTGCCTGAAGAATTTGAAGTATTCAAAGAGAAAGCCAGGGCAACCTACCCTCTTTACAATATGGACGGTACCACATTGAAAACCATGATCCGCGCAAATCCTGGAGTTATCTTGCTCAAAAAAGGAACTATCATGGGCAAATGGAACGCCAAACAATTGAAAAAAATAAAATCCATTTAGTCTTATATTCAGATTATTAATTATTTACCTATGAGAAAAAGAATAGTTGCCGGTAACTGGAAAATGAATACCGACGTTGCGACGGGAGTAAAACTTGCAAGTGATTTGATGCAGCTTCTGAAAGTACAGCCTGCACCTGAAAATGTTGGTGTTGCCATTGCTCCTCCGTTTACGCATTTGAGTGAAGTAAGCAAGGTAATTGATCCGTCAAAAATTTGCCTGGCCTCCCAGAATTGCGCCTCCGAAGCCAAAGGAGCTTATACCGGTGAAGTTTCAGTTGAAATGCTGAAATCAGTAGATGTGATGGCTGTTATTATCGGACATTCTGAAAGACGCGCCTACTATAAAGAAGATTATGCCACTTTAGCCAAAAAGGTTGATCTGACCATTCAAGGCGGTCTGCGCCCGATTTTCTGCTGCGGGGAGGTTCTTGAAGAAAGGAATGCCGGTATTCAGAATAAAATTGTTGAAGCACAGCTGAAAGAGAGCTTATTTCATTTGAGTAATGAAGATTTCTCAAAAGTGATCATTGCCTATGAACCCGTTTGGGCCATTGGTACCGGTGTTGTTGCCTCTCCTGAACAGGCACAGGAAATACACAAATTTATCCGTTCGCTGGTTGCTGCCCGGTATGGTGCTCAGATTGCTGATGATCTGACCATATTGTACGGAGGAAGTTGTAAATCATCCAACGCTGTTGAAATTTTCTCAAAACCGGATGTCGATGGTGGTTTGATTGGTGGTGCAGCCTTGGATGCTGCTGAATTCCATAAAATCGTGCAGTCGTTCTGAAAATGAAAAAATCCGGCATTCTGATTTTTTTACTTACGGGATGCCTGATCCATGCGCTGGGCCAGGAAACTTTACGTTTCCATGCTGACCCGGCACTGTTTATACAGGAAGCCCGTGCTTTTTTCGGTGAAGGACAACCGGAAAGATCACGGGCTATCTTGCTTAAATACGAGCATGCACAAAACAAAGGCCTGCTCGAAGAGAATCAGTGGATAGATCTTGCCAAAAAGGCAAACACCATTGAAAAACTAGGTGCACAACCATTTCCTGATTTTTTTAGTCTACTCGAATCGTATCTTGAAATCGCCACCCATGTTAAAAATCAGTCCGATTATTTCACCTGGTCGGCACAACTCGACAAACTGCTGACCGATGATAAAAGGAGCTTAAACCTGGCCCGGTCATTTCTCAACTTTTCGCTGGCTTTTTCCCAAAAAGGGATTCTGTACAAATCGGCAGCCTGTCAATGGAAAGTTAGCTCCGGACAAAATGAATTCGGGAAAGACTCCCTGTTTTATGTAGTGATCAGCGGCTCAGATCTTGTGGCCAGCGTCAGCGGTGACAGTACTGTGATTTTCGCAACCCGCGGTAAATATTATCCTGAATCTCATTCATTTTTCGGTCAGGGCGGAAGAATTACCTGGGAAAAGCTAAAAATTCAAGCCGATCAGGTATATGTCAATCTGAATAAGTATAGTCTGAACCTCTCTAAATCAGTATATTCCATCGACTCAGTCAATTTGATCGACAAACGCTATTTCACGGAACCACTGATCGGTCAGGTTGAAAATAAAATTCTCCCGGGTGTCGGCGCTGATGTGGCTGGATATCCCAGGTTCACCTCTTACGAACTCCGTAACAGAATCAAAAATATCTATCCCGGAATGGATTATGAAGGAGGGTTTTCGTTACAGGGATTGAAAGTAATCGGTACCGGCCTACCTTCCCAAAAAGGCATTCTCACTATATACAGGAATGACAAGCCTGTCATGAGACTGGCATGCGCCCATTTTACATTTAAACCCGATCAGTCGAGGGGCATAAATGCAGAAGCGAGCATTTACCTGGAAACCGATTCGATTTATCACCCCGGACTGTCGTTCCAATACAACAGCAATCTGAAGGAAATCTCTTTGATCCGTGATGGACAGGGCCTCTCCCCGTCAAGGTATCTGAATTATTATCACGGATATGACCTGGATGCAGGATGGATACGCTGGCGAATGGATGATTCCTTTATGACCATATCAGGCTTACCTGGTAGCACTGAAAAACGGGCTTCATTTGAATCATCTGACTTTTTCAACATGGATCGGTTCAATGAGATTCTGATTGCTGATAAAGTTCACCCGGTATCGGCAGTCAAACAATGTGCCGATCATTACTATTCCAGGGATTATACCCTGGCAGACCTCTCCTCTTTCATGGGCAAACCACAACATCTTGTTGAAGAGATGTTACTGAAGCTCTCATTTTACGGATTTGTCAGGTATAATACGGATAACCAGCTTATTAGCGTTCAGGAAAGAGCTTATGACTTTCTTAAAAAGAACGCTGGATTGCAGGATTACGATATCATTCGTTTTGAATCTGTTCAGCCCCCGGAAGATGAAAACGCGTTGCTCGACCTAAATACCAATCATCTG
>JAQWAJ010000279.1 GCA_028707745.1 Bacteroidales bacterium
CCCGCTACAAAATGGGACAAATCGGGTGAATCCGGGTTTGTCCCACTTTTTTTCCCACAACAACCAGTAACAGAACGGGATATCAGCAGAAAACAGTTGATGCTTCAAGTTTGATAATCAGGTTTTTCATTGGGAAATATTCGATGAAAACCCTTACCAACTTCCAATTTTCATTTTCCTGGCGATTGCGAAACACCGTATACAATAATGGTATTCTCAGGTCGTTTTTTAATTAAACCAAGCCTCAGACCCAAAATGAAAAATCTTGTTTTTCTAATCCCGGTTCTATTGCTTTTATTAAGTCCCACTGCATCTTTATCACAAACCGTTAAGAGCCCGACGCCATATCGGGAAATTCAGGTTGATCCGATGGATTTTACAGAGCGGAATCTTTCTGAAATTTCCACTTCAATCCATTATGTTAAACTTGCCTCACCGGCCAATGTCTATTTTGAGTATTCACCAAAGGTCATCTGCGCTGCAGAAAAGATATTCATTTTTGGTAGCGACCCAAATGGAGATTTCATCTGCGCTTTTGATCTGTCTGGCAAGTTCCTATTTAAAATTCAACGCCGAGGGAAAGGCCCCGGCGATTACAATCAGATTTCAGACTTCCTGATCGATCCGGTTAAAAACTCAATAACAGTATTGGATAGTGACAGCCGGAAGATTATCAGATATGATTTGAAAGGTTCTTACCAGGATGAGATTAAGATCGAGGTAAGATTAAACCAATTTGTCATGGTCAACAATTCAACGTACTTTGGATATGCCGAGCTACCTTTTAGTATTTCTGATCTCTCCTCCTCGGATAATTTCTACTTTATTAACCAATACGGTGATAAGATAAACGATCCAATGATCCCCAAGAATCCCTGCTTGGACAATATTCATCATGGATTCGTCATTTCAAATGGGATTTCTACATGGTTTGGTAGCGGATATCGTGATACACTATTTCAACTCGACAATTCTGGAAAAATCACCGGAGGGTACTATCTGAACTTCGGAGCAAAACAGGTTTATTTTCTGAAGAAACTAAAATCTCTGATCAATAGGAATGAGAGATCAGAATTGACAAATTCCTTTGTTGGATATTCTTCGATTGGTTCGGTGTTGCCTCTAAATGACAAGGTATACATCTATTATTATATCAGAGTGAGTTCCAATGATATAAAACATCATAACATCTTCTTGGATTTGAATAGCCATACCATTGTTCAATCTACGGGTAAACTAATAAACGACTTCGATGGAATACCTCTGAATGGAGTTCCGAGCGGTTACACTAACAATAATGAATTGGTGTATTTTGTTCATATGGATGAATTGGTGGAAACATCTAAGGAGAACAAGACTCAGGAGTTTGAAAAAATTTATCAAAAAATTAAACCTGCCACCGATAGTGACAATCCTGTCTTGGCTTTTGTAAAACTAAAATGAATTTGTCTGCAATTTTGTCTCCGAATACCATCAATCAGTGCAGCCAAAGATTTTTTGATGGATTACTTCGACAATTATATGGACATGAAAGAAGCATTCAAAAATATATTTGGATGACCTGTCGACCTTATTGAAAACCAGGCAATAAGAAATCCTGTTTTTCGAAAAGTAGTCGATAGGGATAAAAAGTTGGTCTATGAACGAGAAAGTGCTTAAATGTCTTTATGACATTCACAAGGAAGCAATCCTGGCGTCATGGGCCTGACACTTTAAGAATCTTTCGTCACCGGGTAAACCTAAGATTTGCCATATGAGATATTTTCCAATTTCAAAAGCGATTCTCCCATTTTTCTTGTTGATCCCATTAGTAATTGGGTGTAAGAACAGGATAGACAAACCGGCTATTAAAACAACCACAATTCATTCAACCAAATCAATCGACCGTATTTCAGATTCTGTCTTTTTCACACTCATTGGAAAAATGTCAGGAGTTGACGAAATCATTATGCTAGACGTCACGCAAAAAAGATTGCTGGTTTGCGACAGGCAGCTTAAACTGAAAAAGGTAATAAGCCGGATGGGAAAAGGCCCGGGCGAATTAATATACCCTGCGAGTTCTTATAGTATAAACGGCCGGTATTATGTCTGTGACAATAATGAACTTAAAGAATTCAACAGTGATGGGATATATTTAAGATCTCTTGCCATACCTAAAAGCTACAACACAACACGGTTCTTCGTTAGCCAAAACGGCACGGTTTTTTGCAACTCGGGTGTTACAAGCGATAAACCGCTTTGCGCAGTTGACCGTAACGGGACGCAACTCTTTTCATTCGGCACCAGATATGAGATAGAGGGCAGCAAATTGCAAAAAAAGGTTTGCCAGGCAAGAAATCTGTTCAGTTATGGCAACAACAAAATAATCAGTATTGGCAATAGTTTTCCCTCATTTGAAATTTACAGTTTGCAGGGGAAACTGATAAATTCTCAGCAAATTGATGATCCAATCGTGATGGAGGATTACAAAAATGTCCTTCTGAAACAGAGCGAAGATCCTTCAGTTTCCCTTGAACTTTTCCTGGATGTGTTTGTTCATGGAAGCACAGTCTATTTCCTGAGCTCTCTGAAGTTAGCAGATGGAACAATTAAGTATTACCTGATTATTGGCGAAATTGAGTCAGACCGTCTTGTTTTTCGCCGCCATCTTGAAATTGCATCTCCTGACGAAGATGCTTCATGGAATGATCTTTTTGTATTGGATGATTCCACCGTAATTATTTATGAATTAAATACCATGTCGTTCAATTTTTTCAAAATAAATCCATGATCCATGAAATCCTGAATTGATCGAGCTACTTTTGGACAGTAAAAGTTAAAATAAACGCACTATGAAATTCTCAGAACTGGTAAAAATTCGTCAAAGCGAGCGGAAGTATCTGGATAAACCCGTTGAAAAGGAAAAGATCGGGCAGTGCCTTGAAACGGCACGGTTATCGCCCTCGGCCAATAACTCGCAACCCTGGAAATTTGTAGTGGTGGATGATCCGGAGCTGAAGGAACAGTTAGCCGGATTTGCCGATAGCATGGGTATGAACAGGTTCACCCATCAGGCGCCTGTGATCGTGGCTATTGTGCTCGAAAAGATGGGTATAGCTTCTACCGTAGGCAGTGTGATCAAGGACAAGGAGTATTCGCTGCTGGATGTGGGCATCGCGGCCAATCAGTTCTGCCTGCAGGCGGCCGACCTGGGCCTGGGCACCTGCATCATCGGCTGGTTTGATGAAAAAAAGGTGAAGGAACTGCTGCAGATCCCCCGTAACAGAAGGGTTCCGCTGCTCATCACCCTGGGCTATACGGATTCGCCTGCCCGGAAAAAAATCCGCAAGCCTCTGGAAGTGTTCAGCAGCCGGAACCGATACTGACAGGCAAACCTGCTGCGATATTCGGGCATGAGCATTCAGGAGATTGCCGAGTAGCTCAAGTTCTCCAACCAGTCTTTTTTTGCGCAGTATTTCAAGAGGCACTCCGGATATACTCCATCGGGATATAAAGGGGAGACGGAGTAAAGCGGGGAGCAGTCTGGCGCTGAAAGAAAGGCGGTTATGGGGTGTTTAGTTTTTTTTATGTGTTGCGTCATATTCTTCCATCCTCTTTTTGAACTTCTCAACATCCCAGGTTAAATCCCAAATTTTCAGGTATTCAGCGATGGGTTCGAGTCCAACTTCGGCTCTGCGCTTATCAACGTTATCCGGGTCAATCATC
>JAQWAJ010000280.1 GCA_028707745.1 Bacteroidales bacterium
CCAATACACGACCGTAACATCCCAAAACTTCCCCGGTAACCTTTTCTGCCCCAAAGGTTTCGTGAGCATAACGATAACCGGCCTCAATCATCCCGGTAACAAATGTGCTGTTTGTCAGTATTTTCTCAATAGCGGATGCGATCTGCTCTGTATTGTCGGGATCCACATAGAGCGAACCCGGGCCACCGGCTTCTGGCATGGATGACCGCCCCGAAGTGATGACGGGTGTTTTACTCAGTAGTGCCTCTGCAACGGGCAGTCCAAATCCTTCAGAATACGATGGATAGATCAAGGCCCGGGCACCTTGATACAGGGCATGCAAATCATGATTGTCACTGAGCCCGTTTATCCAGATCACTTTATCTTCCAACCTGGCCTTGCTGATCATTTCCTTCACTTCCTGCTTGTACTTTCCGCCTTTCCCGATCACAACCAGCGGAACCTGAAGATCCTTTTTTAAATGACCATAGGATTCAATCACCCGTTTCAGATTTTTTCTGGGCTCCACACTGCCTACCGAGAGCAGATAATCGGCCGGAAGATTGTACGGCTGAACAATCCTACTGATATTTTCCGGATCACTCAACTGGTAATAAATCGGATCACAAGCCTGATAAATCACCTCGATTTTATCAGGACCGGTGCCATAAAATTGTATGATATCACGCTTTGTGCTTTCGCTGATCGCGATGATCCGGTCGGCATGCCCGCAAGCATATCGAAACTTGAGATCATACATCCACCGGTCAAACGGCTTGTATGTTTCGGGGTAGTGCCTAAAGATCAGATCGTGTATGGTTACCACGCTCTTTATCCCGGTTTTATGGATATTAAACGGGATTTCGTTGCTTAGCCCATGGAAAATCTGAATTCCGTCACAGCTGAGCTGTTTTTTTACTGAGCAGGTTCTCCAATACGATTTAAATGGGGTGCCAGGCATCCGGGTTTTGTATCCGGATTCGTTCAGAAAGAGCCTGGTTTCCGGAGATTGCCTGATTTTCGGGGTGTACAGGTAATAGTCGTGCACGGGATGAAACTCATTCAGGTTCTTCACCAGCGTGCGGCTATAATTACCCAAACCGGTAAAATTACAATACAGCCTTTTCGCATCAAATCCTATTTTCATTTTTCAAAATTAGCGGAATATGTTGGATTAACTTGGGAAGCAGTTTCTGTTTTTTGATTAGTTTTAGCACCCTGTAAACAATTTAGATTAGCGCTATGGGCATCAAGAGTCGTCTGGTTGTGATGAATTTCCTGCAATTTTTTGTGTGGGGATCGTGGTTGATTTCATTGGGTGGCTATCTGGGTATATCCCTGCAATTCACAGGTGGCCAGATTGGTGCGATTTTCGCCACCATGGGCATTGCGGCTCTGTTTATGCCAGGCTTAATGGGAATTATTGCAGACCGATGGGTAAACGCTGAAAAGCTGCTGGGGGGTTGCCACATTGCCGGGGCTATTTTATTGTTCTGGGCATCCAAAACATCCGATCCAACCATGATGTACTGGGTAATGTTGCTGAACTCGATGGCATATATGCCGACTATCGCCCTGAATAATACGGTTTCATACAGTGTGCTGGAACAAAAAGGACATGATGTGGTAAAGGCCTTCCCGCCGATCCGTGTATGGGGTACCATCGGTTTTATCTGTGCCATGTGGGTGGTGGATATCTGCGGCTGGTCGCAAAGTTCGATGCAGCTGTATATCAGCTCAATATCGGCACTAATTCTCGGAATATACGCCTTCACCATGCCAGCTTGTCCGCCGGCAAAAGCACAGAGAGACGGATCGTGGGTATCGGCTTTCGGCCTGGATGCTTTCGTTCTGTTTAAACAGCGTAAAATGGCCATTTTCTTCATTTTCTCCATGCTTCTGGGTGCAGCTCTGCAAATTACCAATACTTTCGGCGGACAGTTTCTGCAGGAGTTTAAATCGATACCTAAATATGCCGACTCCTTTGCTGTCACTCATCCCGGACTGCTGATGTCGGTTTCGCAGATCTCGGAAACCCTTTTCATCCTGTCGATTCCATTCTTCCTGCGCAAGTTTGGTATCAAAAAGGTCATGCTGATCAGTATTTTCGGATGGGTGTTCAGGTTCGGACTGTTCGGACTCGGGAATCCGGGCGACGGTTTTATCCTCCTGGTTCTCTCGATGATCATCTATGGGATGGCTTTCGATTTCTTTAATATTTCAGGATCCCTGTTCGTGGAAACTGAAACCAGTCCGGGTATCCGTGCCAGTGCACAAGGACTTTTCATGATCATGACCAACGGCCTGGGGGCTTTCTTCGGCGGTATGGGCAGCGGTTGGGTAGTCGATCATTTCACCCAAAACGGTGTCAAAGACTGGCAGAGCATCTGGTTTGTTTTTGCCGGCTACGCCCTGATTCTGGGCGCTACGTTCATCCTGGTGTTCAAGTACAAACATGACCCCAAAGCCACCATCAAGCTAAGCCATTAGTAACCCTCGGAGCGTTGTCACCCCCGCGAAGGCGGGGGCCTCGTCGCCCAGCACTGCCGCTTTTTAGTGTTATTGTCACCCCCGCGAAAGCGAGGGCCTCGCCCCTTCTCACCGCCTCTTACAGTTGCAGCTCAGCATGCGTTGTTTTTCCCAGTCCCACCAGTGCATCCCGTTGCCATTGCAATAGCGGTAATGCTCACAACCTGCACACTCGTGAACCCGCGCCCAACTGCGATCGCGAAATGGCTGAAAACGATGTTCCCAAATTTCATTGAAATCATCCTGATTGATGTTGCCCTGAACCAGCTTGCGATCAATATTCGGACACGCCGAAATTCCGCCGTCAGCCAGAATCGAACCAATATGAATTCCTGCGCGGCAGAAAAAGAATCCGTCACGTACTTTACCTTCAAATTTACCCAGATAGGATTCGCAACTGAACGAAGCCTTCGGCATTTTACCGGATTTCCGACTGTTTTCGATAAAAACCATTAATGAGTGAAACTGTTCAGCTGACAATGAAAGATCCTCGATTCCCGCTGCTCTTCCGATCGGGGTTATGGTAAACAACCGCCAGCTTTGTATGCCGGTTTCTGCCAGTATCTGCTGAATCTCAGGCAGAGAGTCGATATTCCGTTGGTTCACACAGGTGACCACATCTGAATTGAGCCGGCTGTTTCCGGCCACGAGTGTAATGGCTTCTATGGCCCTGCGGAAGCTATCTGGATTGTTTCTCAACCAGTTGTGCTGTGTTTCAGTGCCATCCAGACTGACGGTGATGGCGCCCAAACCAGCATTGATCAGCTCGTTCAGACGGGTTGGAGTTAGCTGAAAACCATTGGTGACGAGACTCCAGCGATATCCCTGTGCTCGTAATTTCCGGCCCGTATCAGCGAGATCGCTGCGGAGCAAAGGTTCTCCGCCGGTCATGACTACTGTGATATCCGTAGGGTTCTGCCGATGACTGATCTGCTCCGTAGCGCGCAGCAAATCTTTGGCAGGCATGTCCGGAATATCGGTTTTTACCGAACAGTCTGACCCGCAATGCAGGCACGATAAATTGCAGCGTAACGTGCATTCCCAGAATAAATAACGTAATTGATGCAAAGTTTCTTCATTCTTCCTGAATCGCCTGAACCATTCGAGAAGAAACCACTGACGGAAAGATAGTGAATCGCCCAAAGAGATTATTTTAACCCGACGTTTACAGTGATGCGCTCAGCCTGATCCGCAAG
>JAQWAJ010000281.1 GCA_028707745.1 Bacteroidales bacterium
CTTTCTTCAGACAATAAACGGGAATCAGATCATCACTTTCAGACGGGTTCATACCTAAAAATAGTCTGAAATTTTTGTCGTCACCACCGGGAGTGCTGGTCGTGTACAGCTTTTTTGCCAATTGAACGGCAATCAGTTCTTTCTCTTTTTCCGGATGAGAACTCTGGGTAAACGTAAATAACAGCTCCGGTTTTTTCGCCAGAATTTCAACGATCTTATCGGCATTTTTTCGCTGCGTATCGGTGAGGCTGTCCTGTAAAAATTCAAACGGAATCTGCCTGATGCTTTCCGGATTGGTTCCAAACATTCCGGCAATGGCATTAAATGGAGCTGTCGCTGTTTTAATGAAGAAGTTTTCCAATGTTTTCCAAACCAATTTGCCCAGTTTAAATGAGGGGTCTGAAGGATTGCCGGTTACCGGCAGATCAAAACCGATAATGTTGTGCCTGTCTTTCAGAATATACAGCGCTAACCCGACCGGCACCTTGTATGCTGCTTTATCCTTGGTTTTTCTGCCGGTTTCGAGGTTCACAATTTTTATCCGGTTATCGTTCTTCAGGTAATCGGGCGTCATATCCACTTTGCATGCATAGTTGAATGTTCCCTTAGTGATAGGCCTGGCAATATAATACTCAGAGTAAGGTGAGAAACTGATCATATCCAGGTTGGTGATGGCTCCATCGAAGTTGATTCTGTTCATCTTGACCATATCGACTATGGCTTTGCCGGTAAATGACCCGGTTTTATTCAGGGCCATATCGAAATCCATTTTTACCTGCCCGGCGGTATCATTGAATTCTTCCATCGAAAAAACAATGTCCGACAAGTCAAACCGAAACTGCCGGTTGAGTGAAAGGTCGGTAAAAGATACCGCTCCGTTTTGAATGGTGAATTGATTGATGGAATAATGGGTTACCGGGGTGTCAGCCGTTTCAGCCGATGTTAGGGTATCGGCAAAAAACGGTGCCAGAACACGATCGAAATTAGTCCCCTCTTTATCCAGAATTGCAGTTAAAACCGGCTCATCAATTCTGATCGTATTAATGCTATAATTCTCCTTTTCCCAATCAATGGAATCTATTTTCAGGTACATTTCTTTTGCCGAAAAGAAAGGATCCTTTTTCTTATCCAGTATTTGGCAATCCGACATGGTGACATCTCCAAATGCTTTGAAATTCAATGGATTTGCCAGATCTCCCTTTAATGTCAGATTAGTGCCGAGCAGCCCGGCAAACGAGCTGATGTCCATATAAGGACTGAGATATCCCTTAAACGGCTCCAAATCAATGTTCTCAGTTTTTGCTGTTACTGAATAGGTTCCGGCAATCTGATTAATACTGCCGCTCAGTGCTACTTTCCCGTTTTCACCCAAAACAAATTCAATACCCAAATCCGATTGATCCTTGTTCCACGCGATTTCCGGAATCCGTATTGCCAATTGCTTAAGCTCGCTGACACTGGAGGATGTTTGATCTACGTAGCGGATGTAGCCGCCTTGTGTACTCAGGTTTCTGATCAGAAATTTAACCGGCTTTGCAGGCTCCTTGCCAGATTCCTCAACAGCTGCCGAGTCCTTGGATTCAAGCAGATCATCGAAATTAAATCCGGAGGCAGAGTAAATAACCGTGATTTTCGGGGTAACCAGACTGATTTCCGTAAAAGCATATTCGTTTTTAAGCAGATGCAAAGGTGAAAAATTGATGTGCAGTTTATCAAAACTCACAAATTCATCGGTCCCGTTTTTTTCATACATCACAAAATTCCGGGCAGTTAAGCTGAAATTCAAATAATTAATATTCAATGAATTCAAGGCGATTTTTCGCCCAATAATTTTTTCGCTGTTTTTTACCAGATATACACGGATCATCGTGGACAGGAAGAGCAACAGTAAGAAAAGTATTACTGCAATCCCCCCGGTCAGTTTTAACCACCTTTTTTTCCGTGGCCTTTTTTCGGCATGAGTCTCTATCTGGCTTTCCATTGTATCAAAAGTTGCTGAACTGCGGCTAAAGATACAATTTCCGTCTGTGATGACGAATCCGATTGATTATTAGTGATTAAGCAAACTGCGCAAAGCCTGCTGGTCGGTATTCATCAGTACCGGAATGATTTTTTGAATTTCCGCTTCACTCTTGTCCCACCATCTTAGTTTTTCGAGCAGTTGAATAGTCTGTCCATCAAAGCGGGTCTTAATCAGTCGGGCAGGGACTCCGCCCACTACTTCATAAGGCCCCACATCTTTTGTGACCACAGCCCGTGTAGCGATCCTGGCTCCGTTCCCGATTGTCACCCCTGCCATAATTACCGCCTCAAACCCGATCCAGACATCATTCCCGATTACAATGTCTCCTTTATTGTCCCATGACTCGTTCACCTCTAAATCGTGACTCCAGAGATCTTTGAATATGGCGAACGGATAATTCACAAAACTATCCGATTTGTGGTTTCCCCCGTTGAACAGGAATTTGGCCCCTGATGCAATGGAACAAAATTTTCCGATGATCAGTTTGTCCTGATTAACAGGATAGTGATAAATGACATTATTCTGCTCAAAATTCAAAGGATTGTTGAAATCGTGATAATAAGTATAATCTCCGATGATGATATTATTATTCTTGATGATCTCCTTTAAGTGGCAGGTATGCTGGTCATTTGGGCGGGGGTAAATGCTTTTACTATTCATTTTAAAACAATTGTTGACGACAGATGTGTGAATGTTTTATCTTTAAAAGTAATTGTTTTGTGGCATCCTTGAATACTCTGATAAGTTCAGCCACTACAGAAAATTTTTATCGAGAAACGCCTGAAACTGCACTTTGTACTGATCACCTATCGGGATATACTCTTTGCCGAAAATGATCCGGCTGCGCTCAATCGTTTCGATCTTATCAAGATTGACGATAAATGACCGGTGTACCCGCATGAACTTCGATGAAGGAAGCTTGGCTTCCAGGGTTTTTAAGGTTCCGATCGATAAGATAGGTTTCGGTTCCCCATCGACGAATACCTTAATATAATCTTTCAGCCCTTCGATGTAAAGGATTTTGTCGAACCGGATACGCCTGACTTTATATTCCGATTTGATAAAAAGGAAGTCGGCATTGAAACCGATCTGTTCCTGACCCCTGTTTTCGAGTTCAATCAGATGCTGAGCCTTAACGGCTGCCTGAAGGAACTCCTCGTAACTGTAAGGTTTCAGGATGTAATCGACGGCATTGAGTTTGAAACTTTCGAGCGCATATCGCTCATAGGCCGTAACAAACACCAGCCTCGGACCGTCCTTCAGGATTTTCACGAGTTCCGTGCCGGTCAGGTCGGGCATCTGAATATCCAGAAACATCAGGTCAACCGGCTCTTTTTGCAGAAACTCCATGGCACTGAACGGATTATCAAATTCACCCGCCAGCTCCAGAAACGGGGTTCGCTTGATACAACCCGTCAGCAACTGAAGTGCAAGCGGTTCATCATCGATAGCAATCGTTCTGATCATCAGGCCAGTGATTCTTTTGTTTGGATAGTCAGATTGACGATGAACCTGTTTTCATCGCTGTCTATCTGCAGTTCATGACGATTAGGATACAATAGCTGCAAACGCTTGGTTACATTGTCGAGCCCAATCCCCGAATCGACTTTCGGGCCTTCGGCTGACTGCCTGTTCAAGCTGTTTTCGCAGTGGAAAATCAGTTTCGATTCTTCAACTTTT
>JAQWAJ010000282.1 GCA_028707745.1 Bacteroidales bacterium
ATGTCAAGATTTATGCTTGTCAGGATAAAAGTTCTCTGAAATCCCGCATCGTAGTATTTGTCAATGTCTTTTAAACTGATCATTTTATCGGTTTTATGATTCGGTTTATTCATATCTAAGTGCTTCCACCGGGTTTCGGGATGCAGTGCGATAGGATTGCACGGTAATGGTAAGAATGGCAATAAATAGTGATAGCAACCCAGCCAGGGCAAAAATCCACCAGCTCAGTGCCGTTTTATAGGCAAAACCCTGCACCCAACGGTTCATTCCATACCAGGCAATCGGTACCGCAATAAAAAATGAAATCACAATCCACCTGATGTAATCTTTGTTCAGCATTAGAAGGACTTCAGCAATTGTTGCTCCGTTCACTTTCCGTATCCCAATTTCTTTCGTGCGATCCTTGCAAATGAATATCACCAGTCCAAGCAACCCTGTAATAGCAAGCAATATGCACCATAGTGCCCCGAATTCGATGAACCTGCCCATCCTTTCTTCTTTGGCGTAAAGTGCATTCAACGAATCATCGAGAAATCTGACATCGATCGGATTCAGCGGATCAAATTTTTCACCGGTTCGCTTGATGTAGTCCATGGTTTTGTTGAAATTCCCCGGTTTCAATCTTAACATCATGGTAAATTTGCGGGTATCGGTGAGCCAGAATTGCATAGGTTCAATGCCCTCCTTGAGCGAAGAGAAATTAAAATTCTTTGACACTCCGATCACCTGCCCGGTGAAATCAAATCCGGGAATGGAGTGTTCCAAAGGCTTGTCCCACCTGAACTCCTTCACCGCTTCCTCGTTAATAATAAACGTATTAAGATCAGCCTTTGAGCCTTTGTTAAATTTCCGCCCATCAGCCATTTCGATACCGAAGAAATCCATGAACCGGTCATCCACGGGCCAACATTGTATCTGAATATGCTGGCCATCCACCTCGCGCCCCCAGCCCATTCCAACCGATCCCGGAATGAATTGTGCATAGGTATAATCCACAATATCCGGGTTTTTCAGGAGTTCATCTGCAAATGTCTGGAAATGCTTCCGTAATTCAGTTGTTGTATCCAGATAAACAACATGTTCCTTATTGATGCCGATATCAAAATCACGCCAGTAGTTCAGTTGCTTCTCGATGATGAATGCCGATGAGATCAGTGCAATGGTGAAGGTAAACTGGGTCGTTATGAGAATGTTTCTGAATGTTTTGCCTTTACCCTCTAACCGGATGTTCCCTTTCACCGATTGGGCAACAGGAGATGAGGTAACGTAACGGGCCGGGTAATATCCGGCGAAAATGCCGAACAAAATGGCAGAAAGCAGAAACCAGAGCAAATAGAGGTGCCGGCCATCCAGACTCAATCCGGTTATGCCAAAAATAGATTCCACTGACGGCCATATCAAGGAATAAATAGCCAGCGAAATCATCAGGGCAATCAATGAAAGCAAAACCGATTCTGCAATAATCTGCCCCATGGCTGACAGGCGGTTTCCTCCCATGATGCGCATGACCGATAAAGATTTGGCCCTGATCGGAGCCTGTGAGGTCGAAAAATTGATAAAATTAACCGCACCCATTGCCGCAAGGATGAATGCAAGAAGCATGAACACATTCAATATCAATGGATTGACAAATTTATATAAACCCTGATTTGCATAATGGATTTTATTCAAAGGCTGTAATAGTATGAATGGCTGACCTGGATGCCGGCTAACCATCTCCCTAACCTGATCCGATATTCCAGGTATCTCCTGGATCTTTTTGGCAATTTTCACCGGATCTGATCCTGCACGAAGTTTTACAAACAGGTTAAAGCTCCATTCCGACCAAAGTGTGGCTCCCCTGGTATCATTATTCAGGAAAGTGGAGAATGAAATGATGCAATCAGTATTAAATGATGAGTTTCCGGGAAAATCATGCATCACGCCCGTTACTTTAAACTGATTATCATTTAAAATGATTGTCTCTCCCAATGGATTGGCTCCGCTAAAAACTTTCTTTGAAAAAGATTCAGTTAAAACAACGGTGTTTGGCACAGTGAGTGCAGTTGCCTGATCTCCGATTGTAAGAGGAAAAGTGAAAACATTAAAAAACTGATCCGTTGCGCATAATACTATTCCCCAAAAGCTGATGTTTGATTCATTCAACCTGGGGGTAGAAATTTTCCCCTGGTCAAACGTCATCACAACCAGTTTCTCTACCTCCGGAGTATTTTTTGATATCTCGTCACTCAACATGGCAGGAACATTACATCCATATTCCCTGGTCTCCAACCTGTATATGGATTTGGCATTGGCATGAAACTGATCATAACTCTTTTCAAATGTGACATATAGTGAAATAGTAATGATTCCCAGAAAGGATATGACCAAACTGAGGATAGTCAGCCAGGATGAGGTTTTATACTTTATTAAAACCTTAAGAATTTGTTTGATCTTAAACATTTTAATTACTTTTTGGTATCGGGTATCGGGTATCGGGTTTCGGGTTTCGGTTTATTCATACCTCAGTGCATCCACCGGGTTTCGCGTGGCTGCACGCCAGCTTTGCCAGCTGACTGCCAGCAAAACGATCATAAAGGCAAACAAGCCGCTCAGCAGAAAATAGCCCGGACTTAAATGAATTCTCACCGCAAAACCATTCAGCCATTTTTGCATCAGAAAATAGGCAACGACAAAGGCAAGCAGTGAAGCGATGGTTACCAGGATCAGGGTTTCTCCCAATAGCTTTCCCATAACCTCCTTCTCACTGCTGCCCGAAACTTTACGGATTCCAATCTCTTTGGTTCGGCGGGCCACATTCATCAGCGAAAGAGACAATATGCCCACAAAACTCAGAATAATAGCCAGACAGGCTCCTGAAGAAACCATGCTGAATACCCGTTCCTCTTTATCAAACTTGGCATTATAGAGATCCCCCAAAGGAGCAAATGAGACCACGTTTTCAGGGTCAAAGCGGTTAAACACTGCAGCGATCCGCTTTTGGTTATCGGGAGTGAATGGCTTATCGGTTCTGAGATAGATGATCCCCCCATAATCAACAACCCGGGTAAGCACCAGCGGATCAATCGGATTACCCGCGTAGCCATCGGAATAAAAATCTCTGACAACCCCGCGAACCTCTACCGGTTCTCCTTTGTAGGATACCTGCATTCCCGGGGTGAAAGACAATCCAAGCATCCTCATGGCAGCTTCATTCAGGATAATGCCCTTATTAAAGGTGGCCTGGGTATCAAAAAAATCACCTGACTTCAATTGCAACCGCATGGTTTCGCAAAATCCTGGGAAAACCCGGTATTCATTGATCGGTTTCTCATCGGTACTATTGGCCAGCGAAATGGATTGCCCGCTGCAACGACCACCCATCCTGTGCTGTGAAATACCCACACTCTGAATAAATGGCAATTTCTCCAACTCCATTTTGATGTTCATGAGATTCTTCATCGTTTGATCCGAAAAATCCTGTACGCTCGTCACATTGTGAATATCAAAACCAAGCGGGACCTCTTTCAGATGTTTGATTTGGGCACGGATAACGATGAGCGAGCAAATGAGCAGAACCGTGATAAAAAACTGTACCAGAACGACGGATTTTGAAAACCGCCCTTTTGACAGATTCCGGTGTTTACCTTTTAAGCCCGAAACCATATCGATTTTAGATAAATAGATACTGGGATATGCACCGGATAAGAGGACCAGC
>JAQWAJ010000283.1 GCA_028707745.1 Bacteroidales bacterium
TTCAATCAACAGATCGCCATCGGTATCGGTTGAGTAGCAGAAATCCATGGCTTTCGCAATTTTATCCCACTCCTGGCGAATAAATTCAATATCCCCCGATCTCTTCAGATAATATCCGGCAAGTGCCACATAGAGCGGAGTGGCATCGGAAGCATCATAATGGACGGAGCCGCTTGTGGTCAGCTCATGATAGATTTTCCCTTCCGGGGCTTGATACTTTCCGAACGTTCTCAGAATTTCCCTTACTTTCCGGAAGTCCCCGATGCTGGAGAGAGCCATGCTGCTCAACTCAGTATCTCTGCCAAAATACCACGCATAGCCGGGTCTGCCACTAACCTCATGGCCACCGTTCCATCCCCGTGCTGTGGTGAAGTAGCCTGACATCAAAGAGCTTCCCAATGACGGGGTGTAGCAATAGAATTTATCAGTCGAGATCAGTGCCCAGCGATAGGCCTCATTAAAGAGTGAATCGCTTGAGCTGATGGATAATAGATTTTTGTCAAAGGAGTTGAAATAGCTATTTGCCTTTTCGTTTAACTTTTCAACGCTCCCCATGTTTTGATTGATCAGATGAGCCGATTGCTCCAATCCCATTTCACCGCCACTGAGGTAGAAGTTGAGGCTTTTGTCATCACCTGAAAACTCATAGAGGAAAGAGACTTGCTTGTGTTTGGCTTTTATGGTATTAAACTGACCGATGTTTTTATTCTTAAAATCACATTCTCCGCTTTTGTAAGTCAGTGGTGATCTGTCGAATGCGGTCACCATGTTGAGCTGTTTCGCTTTATCGAAGAGATATGCCACCGATCCATCGTTTGACTGTGAGAAAAAAAGAGTTCCGGTTGATTCCAAGGAATAGGGCCACATGAGCCTCAGATTTGAGGTGTAGCAAACAAAAATGCGGTCCACATTTTTGTTCTCCCAATCATATCTGACCACGAGCAACGGGTCGGTTAATGAGGCTACAATGTACTCCCGGAGAGTGGTCCCATCATTAAGTGTATAGATTCTCTCAAATGATTCAGGCCGTTTTATCACGGTTGGGATCAGGTTGTTTAACCAAACAATATCGTTTGAGCCTTTATACTTCACGCCCACCGTTAAATCTCTCAATGCCATCAGCGGGTGAATCCAGATTTCATCAATTCCGCCCGGCTCTTTGCCCATGGCCAGTAATTGTTGGCCAGAGACATTCCAGAAATTATCTTTTGCACCCATCCGGCTATGTTCTATTGGAGAAGTTACGGGATTCCAGATGGGTTCAGTTTTAGCGGTTATTTTCAATGATTCAAAAGGAACCCGTGCGGTGGTTATGGTGTCGTATTGCCAGTTTTTTTGAGGTGTTTCTGACTTTTTACCGGACAGATAACCGATGCAGTTATTGATAAAGATATCACATACGGCACGATTAACATTTGGTCTGGAGAAGTACAAATAACCTCCTATAGATAGAATCCTGCCTTTTCCTACCGGTGTTTCCCAAACGAGCTTACGGTTTTCATGGTATTGAATATAGGCCCAATTGATACCAATAACTTTGGATCCGGCTGCACGTGGCACTTTAGTATCCGAAAATCCGATGGTTCTTGCAAAGTGATCGACGGTTGCTTTCCAGGTATAGGCGCCGCCATACAATCCGTCATAAACCGGGTGCTCCCGGTATCCATGAAAACCGACGGCCCGCCCGTTCCCACTGTCAGTTGCATCCTGATACTCGATTTGCAGTGGCTCCGGCTCGATATTCCATTCATTCATCAATCTCACGCCATCCATGGTCAGCAGAAGGGATCCGCCATTTTTCACATACCTCAGCAGTTCCTTTTTCAGGTTGATCTCTTGTGTGCTTATACCGGCCGAATCACTTCTGTGATAGATCACGACAGATGCTCTGTCAAGGATGCGGGACTCCAGATCTTTTATATCAATAATCTTTATGCTATTGGCTTTTCTGGTAAGGATTGCCGATAAAGAATCCAGCTCGGTTTTATTGGTAAACTCCGTTTTCAGAATAATAATGTTGTTTACACCCGCCCAACCCATTGTGTTGATCAGAATCAGGAACAGCGAAAAGAGTATCGTTTTTTTCATACAGAGCGAAAGTTTTGGGTTCTAAATGTACTAATGACCTTATTAACGTCAAATAGCTGAGAATGCCAAATGCAGAAAGTTGTTCAGACGCTTCAAAAGTCCCGTCTGATCCTGTTTCAGTGCACGTTAAACTTAAAAGAAACCTGCGTAACTTCAGTAATTAAAATTAATTTTACCTATCTATGATTTTTTTGCTTTGGGATCGGGCGTTTTTTTTATAACCAAACTGAGGGGGGAATTATTTGGGTTCATTTAAAGAATAATGACGCAAATTAAGATCATCGCAATTCTATTCCTTGTAGTGGTTGGTAACACTTTGCCAGCCCAAAGCCAGAAGTATTCGGTGTCTGGCGTGGTAATTGATTCTGTCACAGGTCAGCCCATGGCTAATGTTAATATCAGTGTTGTAGGGACTACCGGTGGTGGAATTACAAATCAGGCTGGTGAATTTTCCCTTCGGCTGGTACGGATTCCATCGATCCTATATTTCAGTCATGTAGGTTACAGTATCGGCAGCTGTCAGATCGAAAAAGCAGGGGAGAAGAATATCAGGATTACATTAATACCGGAAATCCGGGAGATCGAAGAGGTAACAGTTAGGGCGGAAAAAAAGATTGCCAAGGTAATCCGGGGTGATACTCTTAATATATTGGATTATGAATTAGATGGAGACCGGCTGATTCTATTGGCGAGCCCATACCGCAATCAGGCGGACCTTAGGATCTACCTCACAAACCTGCACGGTAACACTCTGGATTATATAAAAGTGAAAAAAGCCGGAAAACAGATTCAATATCCTGAAATTATGAGCCTCCAAACCGAATTCCTGATACGGGATTTTACCGGTCAGGTTAATTATCTCGATAAGGAATGTGTTCATGAGGTCAGTCATGCCTTCGACAAATTGTCGCTTGGGTATGGTACTCCTTATCCTGATTTTCTTGGCCGGGTGTTACCCGTTAAATATGAGATGGCCGGGAAACTGGTTTTTCAGGTAAGCACATCCAGTGAGAACTTTACCTGGTATTTCGGGCGCGGGTCGATTAAAGCAAAACTGTTAAAAAAGGTAGAGGATAAAAATGGTCCCTATCGCTATGTCCGTTCTAAATGCGTCAGCGCTCCGGTTTTCAGGAAGGGCGATGAATTATATGTTTTTGATTTTTTCCGTGGTCATTTTGAAGTTTTCGATCTTGAGATGAATCCGATACGGAGGATTCCCATTAGTTTTCAGTACACCGATAGGAATAATGCAATTTTCACCCATTCAAAGGATGTTGATGTCTTTAATTTTACTCAAAACATTCTCTTTGATGAAAAATCCGGTAAAGCCTATGCATTCTTTCGCAAACAGTCTAGCAACCGGCAATCACTGAGGGAAATCAACCTTGACACCGGGAAAACAGACCGGGTTATCGAGATCCCTGAATATCCGAATATCTCGAATATCCGGGTTTATAATAATACAATCTATTTTCTGTATGACACTAAAATCTATCCATACTATCGGCTTCTTTACCGAATGGTTATTTAAAACACACGGAGAAACCGTTATGAAAAGAAGAGTTATTCTTTCCGCTGTTTTTATCACCCTTTCAATTTCTGTGTT
>JAQWAJ010000284.1 GCA_028707745.1 Bacteroidales bacterium
AAAAGCAATATCCAGATTATACGAAGTTCTCAAACCTTCAGGAAAGCTAATCTCCACACTGTAATACTCCTGGTCAGCTACCATGGATATACTTTCAATCCTTCCCTGCAACAATCCGTATTCCATATAAGGATATTTGTCGATCCTGACTATGACCTTTTGCCCCGATTTTACCTTCCCAGCTCCCCTGATGGGTAATAAAAGTTTCCCGATTACCGGACCAGATTCGCCGGAAATGATAGTCAAAACCCGGTCTCCCTGTTTAACATACTGATTTTCGCTCCAGATACGCGTAAAAGTCACTGTACCAGCTATTGGGGCAATAAATGTATAGTTAAGTTTCCAGGCTGAAACAGTCCCGGCCAACTGATCAAATGCCTGAGTTAACAGATTAGCCTTCTCATCGCTGACTTCAAGATAATCCTTTCCGAGACCCAGAATATTATGATCAATCTGGTCCATCTCAATCAGGGTTTGTGATAATACAGTTTCAGATGATTCCAGGTTATATTTTGCTTTTAGATATTCTGATGAGCCAGATTCAAAATCCTTCACCGAAATGGCGTTCGAATCCCGCAATGCAACTAACCGTTGATACTGTTTTTCCTGAATATTCAATTCTTCGGATTTGATCTTTCGCAGTAGATATTGGCGTTTATATAGCTTGTTATAGTCTTCGAGCTGTCGTTTTAACGAGACAATTTTTGCTTGGTCAGACCCCTGCCGGTTAAAATCGATCAAATCATTACGGGCTTTATTATAGGTGGCCAGTGTAGGCTGCCACTCCCCAAGCTGATAATCCTTCGTCGGAAAAACCGAGAATTCGATGGAATCGGGATTCGTCATTAATTCCCGGTTTTGTTTCATCAGGCTATCAATTTCAAGCATATCTTCGATTGATGCCGAGCTCTCCAGAGCAGCCAAAATCTGACCGTCTTTAACTTTGGCAGAATCCCGCACCGCTAACAGAGCCAACCGTCCATTCTGCCTCGCAGTCATCACAACCGGCGGATTTTGAGAAGTAAGGGTCACCTGGCTCTTAATCCGGTCAGGATACTTAAACCAGATAGTGCCTAAAATCAGAATGGTAAATACAATTGCCAGAGTCAGCGAACCCCACCTGATAATCCAGGGAGGTACCACTCCCAGGATTTCCTGAATTTCATCCTGGTGCAATTCAATATTTGGATCCTCTTTTTTCATGATCCCAGCTCCAGTTGGTTCCTGACCAGATTGTAATAGGCACCCATTTTTTTAATCAATTGCTCGTGGGAACCAAGTTCAACAACTTTTCCCTTATCCAGTACAATGATCTGATCCGCATTTTTAACTGTACTCAGCCGGTGTGCCACAACGACTACGGTTCGGCCCTTAAAAAAGCTGTTCAGATTTTCAAGGATAAATCTTTCATTGTTAGCATCCAAAGAGTTCGTGGCCTCATCAAAGAAGATAATCTTTGGATTTTTATAGATCGCCCTGGCAATCAATATGCGCTGTTTCTGCCCCTGGCTCAATCCACTGCCATCAGCGCCTACTTTTGTATTGAATCCAAGAGGAAAACTTCGGATGAACTCAGTGACATTTGCCATTGCAGCAGCTTCAGCCAATTTCGCCGTATCAATGTTTTCGTCGCCTAAAGCTATGTTTCTGGCTATAGTGTCAGAAAAAATATACCCGTCCTGCATAACCACACCACAATTGCTCCTGTACATCCCGCTTTCAATCATATCCAATGTGGCTTCCCCGAGTCTGATCTCCCCGGCCACGGGTGGATAAAATCCAAGCATGAGCTTGATGAGCGTTGTTTTGCCGCTGCCGCTGGCCCCAACAATAGCGGTGGTTTTGTTCTCGGGAATTTGTATCGTAACATCATTGAGCACTTTCGGAGAATTTGGACCTTCATATTGGAATACCAGGTTATTTACACTAAACGATAAATCTTCAGGCAAGTTTGTCAACAAATTTTCCTTCGTTTTATTCTCTAATGGATAATCATGCACCTCGGATAACCTTTCCAGACTGATTTTGGCATCCTGAGTTGAATGGAAGAATTCGACCAGTTGGTTAATCGGACCATTCATCTGTCCTAAGATGAATTGAACGGCAAACATGACACCCAATGACATCTGTCCGTCAATAACAGCTTTTGCCGCAATAAAGGTAATGATCACGTTTTTGGTTTCATTAATGACCACTGCCCCAACTTGTTCATATTGCAAAAGAGCCAGACTTTTCACCCGAATCCTGAATATCTTCGCCTGTATTGATTCCCATTCCCATCGCTTTTGCTTCTCACAGTTGTTCAGTTTAATCTCCTGCATTCCCGAAATCAACTGAATAATCGAGTTTTGGTTCTCCGACATTTGGATGAACCTACGCTGATCAAGCTCTCTTCGCTTACGGAGAAACAAAACTATCCAACCAACATATAAAAGACTTCCAATAAGGAAAATTCCCAGGACGTTCAAACTATAAACCGCAAGAACAATACTGAAAAGAAACAAGTTGAAAATCGAAAAAATGATGCCAAGGGTCGATTGGGTAAGAAATGATTCAATTCTTGAATGATCTCCGATCCGTTGAAGAATGTCGCCGGTCATTTTACTGTCGAAAAACCGGGCAGGCAGCCGCATGAGTTTAATCAGGTAATCTGAGATCAGCGAAATATTGATCCGCGTACTCATATGAAGAAGAATCCATGACCTGATGAACTCAACGCTTGTACGACCTGCGATCAGCACAAGCTGGGCGATCAGTACCAGATAAATAAATCCGATATCCTGATTGCTGATACCAATGTCAACAAGAGCCTGAGTTAAAAATGGAGGGATCAGTAAAATCACCGACCCGACAATCATTCCCAGAATCAATTGGAAATAGAACCGTCGGTGTGGTCTGAAATATTTGAAAAGGAATTTGAATGAATTTCTTTTGTGGGCGTCACCTTCTATCCGATAGAATTCCGGTGTCGGTTCAAGTAATAAGCAGAGTCCGACTTCCTTTCCTTCCTGAGTGCCGGATATCCAATGTTTTTTGAATTCATCAATCTTGTACCTGACCATTCCCAATGCCGGATCAGCAACAAGGACATATCTTTTGCCGGTCTTCGCTACTACAACAAAGTGGTTTTGATTCCAATGTACAATACAGGGAAGAGGAGCTTCGCGAAATAATTGATCCCAGGTGAGTTTGGCCCCTAACGTTTTGAATCCGATCGATTCGGCTGCATCACTGATACCCAGCAGGCTTACACCACCCCGGGTAATATAACATCGATCACGTAAATACTGAATGGAAAAACTTTTACCATGGAAACCTGCCACCATGCGTAAACATGCCGGCCCACAATCTTTTGCATCAAGCTGTCTGGTAAACGGTAAAAATGCCATTACGACCAGTTTTAGGTCAGCGAAAGATACATAAAAATTGCTAGTAGCAATAGTTTAACCCTACTGCCATAGGAGAAACAAAGAAAAAAAACTTGGGAAAATCTTTAGAGGATAATATCCTGACCTGCACTGGTTACAACTGGAGGTAGAGGAGTTGTTGGACCATCACCACCGCGTACATTCATCATTTCGTCATTTACCAGAGCTACAACCAACATTGAAGAGAGAATTGACCGTTCCATTTTTTTTGCTTTTACTATTGTTACTTACAGTTTCCGGATATTAATACTCCCATCATCTAAAAG
>JAQWAJ010000285.1 GCA_028707745.1 Bacteroidales bacterium
CGATCTGGGCTTCCTGCTACCGGTGAGGAATACTTCGCTCTGGCTTCGGTCGTCGATCGGCCAATCGTTTGGGAAGTCCGACAAGAGCAACTCCTATTTCTACTTTGGTGGATTCGGGAATAATTATCTCGATTTTCGGGCTGCAGAACAGTATCGCGAGATGTCGAGCTTCCCGGGAGTGGAGATCGATGCCCTTTCGGCGCTGAATTACGGGAAACTCTCGATGGAAATGAATTTCAAGCCGATTCGTTTCAGGAAACTCGGTTTCAAAGGGCTCTATTCGACCTATGCACGCTTTACCGCCTTCGGGATGGGATTGTTTGCCAATGTAGCCAACAACCAACCGTTTAACGACTACTATGCATCAGGTATTCAGCTCGATATGGAGGTTGTGATGTTCTCTTTGCTTAAATCGACACTCTCATTTGGTTATTCAAAAGCATACCAAACCGGGCTTCCCAATGACCAGTTCATGATTTCGCTGAAACTATAACTGCATTTTGTTTAAATTAGATGAATGTCGATCCATCCATGAACGATAAAATATGAAAACCAAATCGATTGTTCTTCAGGTCTTTGTTCTTCTGGGGCTGCTCTCCGGTCCTTTCCCGCTGGTTGCCCAGGAGGTTGCACCGAAAGCTGTTTCAGTTGATGCAAACGTCGATCTGGTAAGCAGGTACATCTGGCGCGGTCAGGATTTGGGTACCGGGCCCTGCATTCAGCCGGGATTATCGGCCAGTTGGAAGAATTTTACGCTGGGAGCCTGGGGCTCCTATACCATCACCGGTAAAGGAGATCTCGAAACCGACCTGTATATCTCGAAAACGCTGGGTTTTGTTACACTTGCCGTATGGGATTACTTTACTTTCAACGAGAATTATAGTTTTGATTATTTCGATTATCAGGATAAAACCACACGGCATCAATTTGAAGCCCAGATGTTGCTCTCCGGCGGAGAAAAACTGCCGTTCAATTTTATGACGGCCTGGTTCTTTCACGGGACCGATGCCTCCCGCAGCCTCTATTTTGAACTGCAATACACCCCGCATCTGGATGTTGCCGATCTGACACTTTTTGCCGGATATCAGGCTTCAGGCACCGCATACGCCCCGGAGCCCTCCTTTGTAAACCTCGGTTGTACCGTTGAAAAGCCGATTGAGATCACTGACCGTTTCACACTGCCACTGAGCATGAGTCTGGTTGTTAATCCGGCAGCCAAAAGCGCATGGCTCATTGCAGGCATTACGTTTTAATTCCGATTCACCCCATGGATAAAGAACCTATCACCAAAATTCTGCAGGTTAATAATCAAATCGATGAATTAGCCCGGGTAGCCGAATTTCTTGAAGAGCTTGGCGATGATTGGGAACTCCCGATGCCGCTGGTACTCTCCCTGAACCTTGTGCTTGAAGAGGCCCTGACCAACACCATCCTGTATGGGTTCGACGATGAAAACCAGCACACTATTACGGTCGGTTTCAGTTTTGATGGAGAAATTCTGGGCATTACCCTGATGGATGACGGGCATGAATACGATCCCACCCTGAAAGAGGATCCTGACATCACCCTGGCAGCCGAAGACCGGCAAATCGGAGGATTGGGGATATTCCTGATTAAAAAGACCATGGACACTGTCATATATCAGAGAAAAGAAAACAAAAATTATCTTATCCTTACAAAAAAAATCAAATCATGAATGTAAAAGTTGCTGCATCACCCGACTATACGTTAGTCACGGTTGAAGGAAGAATCGATACCACCACTGCTGCCGAATTCGAAAAATCGATTATGGAAATTATCGATGGCGGGTGCACCAAAATCATTCTGGATTGCACTGCACTGAACTACATCAGCAGTTCCGGGTTAAGGGTATTCCTGATCGTCCAGAAAAAAATGATGTCGATTGGAGGTCATTTCAGGTTGAGCAGTCTTCAGCCGGGTATCAAGGAAATCTTCGACATATCCGGATTTTCAGCCATATTCAAGGTCTATGCCGATCATGATGCTGCCATAAAAGGGTAAATCCACCAGGATCATGAAAAACCGGATGCGTCATTTCATGGCACCGGGAATAGCCGTTTTATTGCTTTCCCTTTCACTGTCAGCCCAGGCACAGCTTTCTAAAATCGTGTTTGCCCCGCAATGGATTCCTCAGGCACAATTTGCCGGATATTATATCGCGCAAGACAAAGGTTTTTATCAAGAAGCCGGAATCGAGGTCGAAATCATCCATCCTTCGGCCAATATTCAGGCTACTGCAATGCTGGCCAGTGGTAAAGCCGATGTGATCTCTCTCTTTCTGGTTACAGCGATGTCGGCAAAAGACAAAGGTCTGGACCTGGTGAACATCGGACAAACCTCCCAGCATTCGGCCATTCTCTTTGTAACTAAAAAATCAGGCGGCATCAGCGAGCTGAATCAGCTTAACGGTAAAAAAATCGGAATCTGGAAAAGTGGCTTCGATGAAGTGCCAAAAGCCCTGATGGCCGAGAAACACCTGGAAATCGAATGGGTTCCGATACTGACGACCGTCAACCTGTTCCTGCTGGGCGGAATAGATGCCATGACCGTCATGTCGTATAATGAATACGATCAGATCATTAACAGCGGGTTGAACGAAGATGAGCTCCATGTTTTTGCCATGTCAGACTATGGGTATGATGTCCCGGAGGATGGCCTCTACTGCCTGCAGTCTACTTACGAAAAGAAAAAGGAGGAGCTCGGCAGATTCCTCCTGGCAACGCTGAAAGGCTGGGATTATGCCGCTACTCATAAAAAATACGCTGTCGATTTGGTTCTTCGGCAAATGCAACAAGCCCATCTGCAGGCGAACAGAATGCACCAGGAGTGGATGCTGGATAAAATTCTGGAAATGATGAAGCCCGGAACCAAAAAGGTGAAACAGGGGGAACTTCTTGAAACTGACTTCCGGAAAGCTTTCAAAATTTTATCAGATTATAACGATTCGGAGCCACATTACTCCTTCTCTGAGTTTTATCGTCCAACCTTAAAGTGATTGGCTGAAATCCTGAAGTAATGAAAAAGAAAACACTCTCAGCACATATCATTCGTAACATACTGTTATTCTGCGCTGTACTCTTTTTGCTAACATTCTGCATCTATTACTCCTTTACCTATAACACCATTAAAAAAACGACACGGGAGAACGCCATCCTGCTGGCCGACAATACGGTAAATAAAATCGAACAGATTCTGGGCCCGGCAGAACAGACACCCCAGATCGTTGCCAGGATGTTGGAATCATCATTCCTGACCCGGGATTCACTGATCCCGTTTTTAAAATCCCTGCTTGAAAACAACAAGAATATTTATGGTTCAGCGATTGCATACGAACCCAACTTCTTCCCTGACCGGGGCCTCTATTTTTCCCCTTATGTTTATCGTAACGGAGATTCAATCAGCTCGATGAACCTCGGTGATGAGACCTATGAGTATCACCTCATGGATTGGTATCAAATACCCAAAATGACACAGGCCCCCTATTGGTGCGAGCCCTATTTCGATGAAGGAGGCAGAAACAAGTTGGTAACCACCTACTCCGTACCGTTTTATACCTTGAAGGAGGGTAAAAGAGAGTTTTCAGGAATCGTCATTATCAATGTCACGCTCGACTGGCTCACCGAAATCATGTCATCGATCAGGATTTTCGATACCGGTTATGCATTTCTGAT
>JAQWAJ010000286.1 GCA_028707745.1 Bacteroidales bacterium
CACGAGAAGCTCAAATCTGACCGGCGCTTCATGACTCCGTTTGAACCTGAAATGGATATTGTGATCTGGGCCCCGGTGGCCCCATCGGTCAGCGCAGCCTCCGGAATGTCGCGGGCATTGTTTGATGAAGCGCAGAAAAATCAGCTTCATCTGGCACTGGCAGATCTGCCGGTGGATTTTTTTGATCTCAGGGGAACCGGCATGGTGAAGGATCAGGATCATCTTGTTTGTCTCCGCTCCGTTCTGATGAAGCCGGAACATGAGGATTGGCTCGGCAGGATCTGGGAAATCCTCGACCGGTCGGCCCAAAATATCGGATTATAATACCCCGCGGAATGGACCTGATCATAACCTTGAAAAACAGCAAACGCAAACTCTTTTTATTCTTCCTGGCCGCTCTTTTGATTTCAGGCATACCGGGAAAAATGCTGACCCGCCACTACCGCGAACCTTATGTGGTACCGAAACTAACCTAATTCAAAATATTATGATTAAAAGAATTTTATTGAGCATAGTCCTGGTTGCCGGAATCATATCCGTTAACCAGGCATCCGGTCAGAGCAGAGCTTCTGCAACGACAGGTTTCGATGCCGTCCGCTGGGCTGTACAAAGCTTCACCAAAAACAAAATTCCTCCGTTCTCCTTTGTTTACGGAGGGCAGGAGTCGAAAAACTTCATCCGCAGCTGGGATTTCAAGATCGAAATACTCCCTAAAACCGATCCTTCCGTACAGGAGATGAAATGTACCTGGCAGGATAAAAAAACGGGCATGTCAGTGATCTGTAAGGTTACCTGCTATACCGATTTCCCTGCGGTGGAGTGGGTGCTCAACTTCAAAAACGGACCGGGACAAAATTCCCCGATGCTGGAGAAGGTCAAGGCCATCGATTACTCCTTCGGATATGAAAAGGCCGGTCAGGTTATCCTGCACCATTCATTGGGCAGTGATGCCACCCGACATGATTTTGAGTATCTGACTGATGAGCTGACCCCTGGGAAACCGGTGTATTTAACTCCCAGTGGCGGACGCTCCTCAGACAATACCGCGTTTCCGTTTTTTAACCTGGAGATGCCCGGTGGCCGTGGTATCATTGCCGCAATCGGCTGGACTGGCAAGTGGTACGCCAACATTACCCAGACGGGCAAGCAATCTGTCGGCCTGGAATCAGGCATGGAGCGGTTGAAAGTTTCACTGTATCCCGATGAACAAATCCGCACACCCCGCATCGCCCTGCTGTTTTGGAAAGGTGAAAATATGGATGGACACAACCAGTTCAGACAGTTTATTCTGACTCACCATACCCGGAAAATCAACGGCCAACCTAACCAGCTGCCTTTTGCCGCCGGACTGGCTTTCGGCGGACCTTCACCCTGTAACGAATACAGCTGTGCCACAGAGAATTATGCCATCGCCATGGCCTACCGGTACCGCCAGTTCAACCTGGTTCCGGAGGTGCTTTGGATCGATGCCGGATGGTACACAGGCTGCGGAACCTGGTGGAAGAATGTAGGCAACTGGACGGTGAACAAGATCGCTTTCCCGCGCGGACTGAAACCGGTGACCGATGTTGTTCATGAAGTGGGCGCCAAATTTATCCTCTGGTTTGAACCCGAACGGGTCGTTAAAGGCACTCAATGGGATACCGAACACGGTGATTATCTGATCCGGATACCTGATAATGCCCCCGAACCTTTTAATAAAGTGAACAAGAATAATGCCCTGTTCAATCTGGGTAACCCCGAGGCCTGTGCCTGGCTGACCAAATACATCGGTGACATGATCGAGAAAGAGGGAATCGATTATTACCGGCAGGACTTCAATTTTGACCCCTGGTACTATTGGAGGTATAACGATAAGCCCGGTCGTGAAGGGATGTCGGAGATCCGTCATATCGAGGGGCTCTATGCTTACTGGGACGGGTTGCTGAAGCGTTTCCCGAACCTGATTATCGACAATTGTGCCAGCGGTGGCCGACGAATCGATCTGGAAACCACAACCCGGAGTTCACCTTTATGGCGGACCGATTATGATTACGGTGAACCTAACGGATATCAATGCCATACCTACGGATTGAACTACTACCTGCCCCTGCATGGTACGGGTAACATCCGGCTTGATCCCTATACTTTCCGTTCCAGTATGAGCAGCGCCATGGTGGTATCGTGGGATCTGAACAACGGAAACTATTCTCAATCTGCGATGCAGAAATATATTGCTGATTTCAAGAGGTTAAGGCCTTTTTATTATTCCGATTACTATCCGCTCACGGGCAACAAGGATATTACTTCAGACAGTATCTGGCTGGCGTATCAGCTGAACCGTTCAAAAGAGGGAGACGGAATCATCGTGGCTTTCAGAAGGCCTGGGTGCCCCATCGGTAAAATCAGTGTTAAGCCACGTGGCCTCGACCCTGCAGCAAATTATGAGCTGTGGTTCGAGGACACTAATGTTAAAGTGACGAAAACCGGAAAAGAGTTGTCGGAGAGCCTGGAATTGGAGCTGGCTGAAAAAACGCAGTCATTATTAATCAGTTACAAAAAACTAATTCGATAAAGGGATCGTATTGAAATGAACAAATGGGATCATAAAATCTCGAATCCGCTGCAGATCGGCGGAATCGAAACATCCGTATTGGATACCGGCGCCGCCCGCGGAGTTCGCATAGCCTGGATCAATACCGGATCAGGACTTAGATATAAAGTGGTACTCGACAGGGCCATGGATATTGCCGAAGCTTTCTACAATCAGTATGGTCTCGCCTGGATCAGCCGGGCCGGCATCAGGCCTCCTGAACTGGCTGCCATGGCCGGTGCCGGGTGGCTCCGGAACTTTGGCGGAGGGTTGATGAGCACCTGCGGTTTGAGCTATATGGGGAGCCCGGAATCCGACGAGTTTGGTGAGCGCGGGGTGCATGGCCGTATCAGCAATATTCCTGCTGAGATTATCTCGATCAAGCAGCCTGATCCCCAAAACGGGGAACTTGAGTTCAGCCTGACCGGTATCATTCAGGAATCCTGTTTATTTGGACCACACCTTCAGCTTGAGCGCACGATTTCAGGCACTCTCGGGGTTTCAGAAATCAGGGTATCCGACCGGGTAACCAACCGGGGGAACGAAACCTCTCCGCACATGTTGCTGTATCATTGCAATATGGGCTGGCCCCTGATTGATAATGGGACCAAGCTGAATTGGAAAGGAAAGTGCAAATCACGCGGCGCCGACCAGGATAATGCCATTTTCAATGATGACCGTAATTACCGGGAATGCACGGAGCCACTTGATTCCCATAACGGTGGCGGTGAGGCATGCGGATTTATCGATGCTGAACCCGATGCCGAAGGCTACTGCCACTGCAGCGTGGTGAATCCGGCACTCCGCATCGGTCTTGAAATTCGCTTCCGCAAAGATCAGCTTCCCTTACTGACCAACTGGCAACACTGGGGCAAAGGCGAATATGTTACGGCACTCGAACCTTGCACAAACCCACCGAACGGACAGCGTGAAGCCCGTGAGAAAGGAACGCTCATCTTTCTGGAGCCCGGAGAGAGCAGGGAGTATGAGTTGCGGTTCAGGATCGTGACGCGTTACGAGTGACCCGAAACCCGATACCCGAAACCCATCCGTTTCACCAATTGAGCCCATCATCACATCACCACATCAACAAATCACCAAACAGT
>JAQWAJ010000287.1 GCA_028707745.1 Bacteroidales bacterium
TTAGTCTAATTGGCTAATTGGCATATTGGTTTCTTCTTCGTTTCATTTCCGTGGCAATCATTTTCAGTTCGCGGCTGCTTTGTCCCTTCACCGAGGAGTTCTCTTCGGCACGGCGAAAAAGATAGGGCATCATGGTTTTCACCTCGCCGTATGGAACATATTTCGCGACATTATAGCCTTGTTCGGCCAGGTTGTAAGTGATGTGGTCGCTCATGCCATAGAGTTGGGAGAAATAGATGCCATGGTGATTTCTGGGAAGATCACGGGCGTCGATCTGTGAAGCAAGCAGTCTGGTGCTTGCTTCGTTGTGCGTGGCCACCATAAAATCGACGCTCTCCAGATGATCTAAAAAATAGCCGATAATATCGTTGAAATCACGGTCGGTTGCCTCTTTATCGGGCTGTATGGGCGAAGGATATCCTTTTTCAAGTGCCCGGGCACGTTCCTTTTCCATGTAAGCGCCACGCACAATCTTTAACCCAAAACGAAAACCGCCCTCTAATGCCATCTGATGATGCTGTTTGATCCGATCCACACTGTCGTGCCGATACATCTGATAGGTATTTTGCACAATGGCTGTCTTCCTGTTATACCGTGACATCATCCGCATGACCATCTCATCCAGTACGGGCTGTATCCAGGTCTCCTCGGCATCAACCATTACCGGGACATCAAGTTCGTAACCGCGCCGGAAGATGGCATCGACCCTTTCCTCAACGAGCCGATACTCAGTCGATTCCGCATCGGCCAGTACACTCCCGCTGCTCACCTTCTCCAACAGGTCGAAACGGGCCACTCCGGTGATCTTGAAAACGCTGAAAGGCACGGCCGGATTATCCTTTGCAAACTCAATGGTCCGAATGATTTCCCTGCAGGTGGCATCGAACGCAGTCTCCGTTTCTTCCCCCTCCTGTGCATAATCGAGTATCGAAAAGACATTGCGCTTTGCAAGCCGGGCAATGGTCCTGCTGCAATCTTCAATGGACATGCCCCCCACAAAATGTCGGTAAATGGTTTTCCTTAAAACATTCTTTATCGGAAAATGGATGGTCATGGCAAGGCAGACAAGCTGTTTACCGATGCACACCAACGTTCTGTTATTCATGAGTTTGAAAAGCTGATAAGCCTGCCTGAGGCCGGCATTCGATTGATCACGAAAAGCAATCTCGGTATTCTCAAAGTTGAGGAAGTGGTTTTTTTCAGATAGCATGCGTTTTATGTAAAAGATTTAATGCAAAAATAAAAAAAAATTGAATTCCCTGTTTCTATCTTTCTGAAAAAACGGGCAAAAACAATTCGGAAATCGGTTTTATTTGATATATTTGCCTCATTCAACAGAACCACACAAAAAAACCAAATTATGCCTAAAGGAATCTACCAATTACCACCCATAAAGAATGAACCTGTCAGGAGTTACGCTCCCGGATCAGCTGAAAGAGAAGCACTGAAAAATAAGCTTGCAGAACTCAACCAAGGTGACCTCGACCTACCGATGGTGATCGGCGGCAAGGAAGTACGTACCGGTAACCTTATGGAAATTCGCCCCCCCCACAACCACCGTCACCTGCTGGGGTATTATCACCAGGGAGATCAAACCCATATACAAATGGCCATAGAGGCAGCACTCAAAGCCAAGCCGGCCTGGGAAGCCATGCATTGGGAAAGCCGGGCGGCAATTTTCCTGAAGGCGGCCGAACTGATCGCCGGTCCCTACCGGAGTGAGGTCAATGCCGTCACCATGATCGGACAATCGAAAAATGCATATCAGTCTGAGATCGATGCTGTTTGTGAGTTGGTGGATTTCTACCGTTACAATGTGAAAAACATGGCTGAGATTTATGCCATGCAGCCCAATTCCTCCCAGGGTGTATGGAACAGGATGGTCTGGCGTCCGCTGGAGGGTTTTATTTTTGCACTCACACCATTCAACTTCACCTCCATCGCAGGTAACCTGGGTGCTGCTCCGGCGCTCATGGGTAACACGGTAGTATGGAAACCTTCCAAAACAGCGGTTTATTCCGGCCATCTCATTATGAAAATACTACAGGAAGCAGGATTGCCCGACGGGGTGATCAATCTGGTCTATGCCGGCGGTAAAGAAACTGCCGAGGTGGTTTTCAATCACCGTGACTTTGCCGGATTGCACTTCACCGGTTCCACGGCAGTATTTAACAGCATGTGGGGTACTATTGCCAGAAACATATCGAAATACAAATCCTATCCGCGCATCGTGGGAGAAACGGGTGGCAAGGACTATATCTTTGCCGATGCAACGGCCGACCCGAAACAGGTGGCTACTGCCATTACCCGGGGCGCCTTCGAATATCAGGGGCAGAAGTGCTCCGCGGCATCCCGTGCCTATATCCCGGAAAACATATGGGAAGCAGTCAGGAAAATGGTGGGTGACGATCTGTCAAAGATCAAAACCGGTGTGGTAGAGGATTTCAGCAACTTTGTGAATGCCGTGATCGATGAGGAGTCGTTCGACAAGCTGGCACAGGTGATCGATGACGCAAAAACATCGCCCGATGCGGAGATTGTATTTGGAGGGAGCTACAACAAGTCGACCGGTTATTTCATTCAGCCAACCGTGATTCTGGCAAGGAAGCCCGACTACATTACCATGCGGGAAGAACTTTTCGGTCCCATCCTCACGATCTACGTCTATCCTACAGGCAAAGAGGATGAGACCATGGATATCCTGGACAGTACCACCGATTATGCGCTTACTGGCGCCATCTTCTCGGCCAGTCGGGTGAACATTGAAAAGATGACCACCCGGCTGACGCATACTGCGGGAAACTTTTATATCAACGACAAGCCCACCGGTGCCGTGGTGGACCAGCAACCCTTTGGCGGGGGACGCGGATCGGGTACCAACGACAAGGCTGGGTCTCTTTTTAATCTGCTCCGGTGGGTTTCTCCACAATCCATCAAGGAGACGTTTGTCCCGGCTACCGACTATATATATCCCAACTTTCTGGAATCGTAAATCGTGGATCTTGCCCCTTATTGCAACAGACACAGCCTTTCAGGTTGTGTCTGTTGCAGTTTGGATAAAATTTATTTAATCAAATCTGATTACTGCATACTTTTTTAAACTACTTTTGAGCATCTAATTCCACACTACATTCTTACGTCCGATCCGCGTTTATTCCGTTTGCCTCACGTAAAATTTAGCGCATGGTTTTTGGTTATTTTCCTAAGGTTCATCCTTAAAAAAAAGAGGATTAAATTTATTGAATGACAAACTAGTAAGATGTATTCTGTATGAGCACAATGACCATCTTTTGGATTGCATTTGTTGCAACCTTTCTACTTGTTTATGCAATCGATTTTTATGTGACCGATCATCGCAAAGGTACAATTAATGTGAAAGAATCACTGATGTGGACCGGTTTATGGATTTTAATTGCCCTTTCATTCGGGCTGGCAATCTTCCTGTTTTTTCCACAGTCGCCCGATAGCCATGTGAGAACAGCAACGGTAATGGCCACGAAGTTTATCTCGGGCTATCTCACTGAATATTCTCTCTCGGTGGACAATCTGTTTGTTTTTATTCTGATTTTCTCCGTGATGGGCATCAACCAGCTGAACCAACCCAAACTACTCAAGATAGGAATTCTGATTGCCATCGTCCTGCGCATCCTCTTTATCCTGGCGGGCATGGAGC
>JAQWAJ010000288.1 GCA_028707745.1 Bacteroidales bacterium
AGGATCTCCAGCATCGCGTTTTTCCTTGTTATTTAAAACTCCGATGGCCACGAGCCCTGCTCCCTCTTTTCCCTGATAGAATCCTTCCATGGCAGCCAATTTCATCGGTTGAGTCTTTGCAACCTGCTTGGCTGATCCGTCACCGGTGACAGCGAGAAACAGGGACGCCATCAAACCGAAAACTGAGGCGATGGTGATACTTCGGAGTGCCAGCCTTTTTTCGCGGTTTTTCAGCAGGTACCAGGCACTGATCCCGATCATAAAAATCGCAGCCAGCACCATACCGGAGGTGATCGTGTGTAAGAACTTATTCACGGCAACCGGTGAAAAGAGGACATCCCAGAAAGAGGTCATTTCGTTTCGCGCGGTTTCAGGGTTGAAGGTGGTTCCTGCGGGATATTGCATCCAGGCATTGGCAACGAGTATCCACAGTGCAGAAAGGTTTGCCCCAATGGCCACCAGCCACGAGGAGAGCAGATGGAATTTCTTACTCACCTTGTTCCATCCAAAGAACATGATTGCGATAAAGGTTGATTCCAGGAAGAAGGCCATGATTCCTTCGATGGCCAGGGGAGCTCCGAAGACATCTCCGACAAACCAGGAATAATTTGACCAGTTTGTTCCGAATTCAAATTCCAGAATGATTCCGGTAGCCACACCGATGGCAAAATTGATTCCGAAAAGTTTCATCCAGAAAGAGGTAATCTTCTTCCATTCGGGATCGCCGGTTTTCACATAGATCGTTTCCATCATGGCGATGATCCAGGTAATTCCCAGCGTCAAAGGCACAAAAAGCCAGTGATACATGGCAGTCAGAGCAAACTGGGCCCTCGACCAATCGATCAGGGAAGAGAGGTCAATCGTGTTCATAGTTTAGAATTTGGAGTAGTCAGGTTTTCAAGGACATGTTGAGAACGCTGCTTTTCGGTTTTGTAGTTTTTCTTGAGAAAATCAGGCATGAAAAGCAAGCGGATAATCACAAAAAAGATAAAAAGTTTGATCAGCAGAATGATCCAAACATTCCGGCTCCAGGCAGAAAGGCCCTTAAAACCATCGAGATAGAATCTCCAGATCTTGTACATGATGGACTCTCCTGCTTTTCTCAGCATGAAATATTTTTATTAGTGAATATAGGAAAATTTGCATTCCGGGAAATGAAAATTGGTCATTTCGATGATTGTCATTGGCAGGTGTTTAGTCCTTTTATTATCTTGCTGCGATTTTAAATATTAAAATATTCGCAAGTGAAACGCATCTGGCTCTTTTTTGTTCCGGGGTTATTGCTCGGAGGTGTTTTAGTTTTGACCGGGAGTTGGGCAATCGAAGCCACATCGACCGATAAGTTCTGTAATTCCTGTCATGTTCATCCACAGGCAGAATTATCCTGGAAAAAATCCGTGCATTACACCACAGAGAGCGGATATCGTGTGCATTGCGTTGAATGTCATCTTCCTCCAAAGGGTCAGGGATATTTACCTCAAAAGGCCAAGACGGGTTTAAAGGATTTATGGGGTTATCTGTTTAAGGATTCCGCCTCATTTGACTGGGATGCAAAATCGAAGCTGGAATATGCCAAAAATATTGCACCTGAATCTGCCTGTTTGAATTGCCATCCTAACCTTTATCCTGCCACGCTCAGTAAAGACGGATCAAATGCTCACCTGTACTATGATGCCCAAAAAGATAAAGGGGAAGACATTCGCTGTATCAACTGTCATCTGAATGCCGGTCATTACGATAAGACTTATTCTCATACGGCCAATACCGGGTTTGGCAAGGAGACTGTCGTTGGTGAAGTTTTTACCGAGCCGGCTAAAGTTGAAAAATTTGAATCTTTTGTAGAAAAAATACCTACCACAGACGTGTCGTTCAAGATGGTTGCAATACCCGGAGGAACCTTTACGATGGGTAGCCCTGATGATGAGCCTTATCACAAGTCCGACGAAGGTCCGGTTAAAGAGGTAACGGTCAGCCAGTTCTACATGGCTGAAGTAGAGGTTAGCTGGGATGAATTTCTGGCCTATTATGCCCAGACTGCCCGTCCGGGAAAAACGGCAGTTAAATATGATCTTGATACGATCAAAACAGTGGATGCCATCATCGGAGCCACTCCGCCTTACGGGCAACCCGATCAGAACTGGGGCAAGGGCAAGCGTCCGGTTATTTCGGCAAGTTATACCTCGGCTCTCACCTACTGCAAGTGGCTGTCGATTGTTACCGGCAAGAAATACCGGCTCCCAACTGAAGCTGAATGGGAATATGCCGCCAGGGGTGGAAAAGAGACTCCCTACTTCTTTGAAGGCAACCCTGAAAGTTTTGTAAAATCGAAATTCCTGTCGAAAAAGAAAGACACCACCATGATCAACCGATATGTGGTATATAAGGAGAATAGTCAGGCCAAAACTCAGGAGCCGTCATTTGTGCTGGCCAATCCGTATGGATTAAAAAATATGCTTGGTAACGTTGCCGAATTCTGTTCCGACTGGTATGCTCCGGATACCTATTCGAGGTACAAGGAGCCGTTAGTGGATCCTAAAGGCCCGGCCAAGGGGACCGAGCATGTTGTCAGGGGAGGCAGTTATAAAAGCCCGGCCGATCAGGTAAGGGTTGCAGCGAGAGAATCGACGCATACTCAGGACTGGTTGAGGACCGATCCGCAATCACCAAAAAGTATATGGTGGTATTCCGATTGTTTCTTTGTCGGGTTCAGGGTAGTGTGTGAATACGATGCAAATACAGGGAAAGTACAATAAGAGCCAGTTTTAAACTATTAAATACATTAAAACCAGATATCATGTCAAGTAAACCTAATCTATCCAGAAGAAATTTCCTCAGCAAGGCTGCTACGGTTGGGGCAATCGGGGCTATCAGCCCGGCACTGATCACGTCATGTGCACCCAAGAACAAAAAGGCAGCTGTTGAGTATGCATTTTGCACCGGTTTGGATACGGCACCTGATGGTCCGGTATTGAAAGCCGGTTTGATCGGTTGCGGTGGTCGCGGTACTGGTGCTGCCATGAATTTTCTGAATGCCGGTCCGAATCTGAAAATTACCGCACTGGCTGATCTTTTCAAGGATCGGTTGGACGACAGCAGGGCGAAGTTGCAGAGTGCTGACTGGAAGCAGGAAATTGCTGATGAAAACTGTTTTATCGGTTTTGACGCATACGAAAAACTCCTGTTGACCGATGTTGACATTGTCATATTGGCTACCCCGCCCTATTTCCGTCCGATTCATTTTGAGGCTGCGGTACAGGCCAAGAAACATTGTTTTCTTGAAAAACCGGTTGCCGTTGACCCGGTAGGAGCCCGTTCGATCATGGCATCGGCAAAGAAAGCCGAAGGAATGGAGCTTTCGGTGATTACCGGAACACAGCGTCGCCATCAGCGGGATTATGTGGAGATATACAAAAAGGTTGCCGGCGGAGCCATGGGCGCAGTGACCGGTGCCAATGTATACTGGAATCAGGATAAACTGTGGCATGTCAATCCGAAAGCCGAATGGAGCGAAATGGAAGCCATGATCAGGAATTGGGTGAACTGGACCTGGTTATCGGGGGATCATATTGTGGAACAACATGTACATAATATTGATGTAGGGATTTGGTTCATGGGGGCCCATCCGGTTAAAGCCCTTGGTTTCGGTTCGAGACAACGCAGGCTTACGGGCGA
>JAQWAJ010000289.1 GCA_028707745.1 Bacteroidales bacterium
AAATGATACAGCTGCCCGAGGATTTTCTCCCGGGTATTCGGGTATATCGCTGAGATCACATGCGGAGTGGTTATGATTTTCCGGTATCCGATCCGTTCCATTTCCCTGATCATGACGAGAGATTCAGCCATCGAAGCAGAACCATCGTCCATTCCCGGCAGAATGTGGCTATGCAGGTCGGTACCGATCATAGAAAAATCCGGATATTGCCGGAAGTTATTATTGAATAATCCCATGTTGCACAATTATTTACGGCGTCCGACTCTTTTAATAACCAGTGTTCCGGTTATACAGGCAAACAATAGGGTGAGGCCAACAAAAAGAATGGATGAATTTCGGAACAGGCAGGCCCAAACGATGGCACAAGTGTTGAAAACCAGGATGTAAAATGTACTTCTCCGATGGGAATAACCGGCATTCAGAAACAGATGGTGAATATGCCGGTGGTCGGCAATAAAAGGGCTGCTCCCGTTGAAAAGTCTGACCGTAACTATCCTGATCAGGTCGAAGATCGGGAATATCAGGATGGCGATCAACACCGTAGGAGCGGCTTTCATGCAGAAAATATGATCCTCCGGTAACTCATGCCCGCAAATAACTGTGGTAAACAGAGCCATGAGCACCCCAATGATCAGCGAACCGGTATCCCCCATAAATAGTTTATTCTTATCGCCAAAAACATTGAAATAAAAAAATGGCACCAGTGAACCGGTCAGCGACCAGGCCATGATAGCCATGCCGTGCCGCCCGATTCCACACATCCAGATTCCCATCACAAAAGAAGTCAGAATACCCGTTCCGGATGCCAGTCCGTCAATCCCATCAATGAGGTTGAAGGCATTGATAATGCCGACAAAAATGATCAGAGTCAGGATCAGGCTGGCCACCGCCGGAATCTCATGAATTCCCATAAAACCATAAAGAGAGGTGAAACGGAAATTTCCGAGTATAATCAGGATAAGCGATGCGCAGATCTCTGCAACGAGTTTCTTTTTCCAGGATATTCCTACAATATCGTCTTTTAACCCGATAATAAACAGGATAAAGATGGCAGCCATGATAAACCGCAGAGAATCATTCGTCGGGCCCGGTGACATCAAAAGAGTCGATCCGAGAAAAACCCCTGTAAAGATGGCAACACCGCCAAGGGATGGTATCGATCCGATGTGGCTTGACCGGCCGTTTGGCTTATCCGTCAACCCCTTTGCTTTACAAATCTTGACAATGACCGGGATGGCAATAAAAGATAGCAGTGCACCCATGAGCATGGTGCAAATACCGGACAGAAAGCACGCATGAGGAATCAGATTCCAAAAATCGAACATGGTTAATGTTTAGGGATGGCAAAGGTAAAGATATTTGCCCTAAAACCGCTGAAAAATGGGCTCTTTAGGAGAATTGAACAGACAAGAATTCAGATTCCGTCAAATGATTCGTGCAAATCCTGGTGACAATCAGCTTCTTCAGGTCGTTTAAGCACAAACTTCAGCCATAACCGGGGAACACTACAGATGAATATTCCGGCTGATAAAACCAATACTCCCAGCAGACAAACAGGGATGGTTTTAATTGATATGGCCATGAAAAACACAACCATATTTGCAATGACAAGGATAGTGGAAGCCCGTCTGTGGGAAAATCCAAGACGCAGCAAATCATGATGACAATGCGACCGGTCGGCATGAAACGGAAACTGACCCCTGAGAATCCGCAGGATGATCACCCTCAGGGTATCTGCGATCGGTATGATCATCAGGCTCATGACCACAACCGGAATCGTGCTGATACTCATATCGATAGTCGGAGAAACCGGACAACACATGATTTTTATACCCAGCGTGGCAAAAATGAATCCTATGAACATGGAACCGGTATCTCCCATAAAAATCTTATTCTTCTTGCCGAAAACATTAAACCCGTAAAAAACGATTAAGCTGCCTGTCAGGGCAAAAGAGAGTACTGCAAAAGCCGGTCGGCCGAGCATAGTCAGCCATACTCCGAAAACAACAGAGATCCCGATACCCAGGCCGCTGGCAAGACCGTCGATTCCATCAATCAGGTTAAACGCATTGATAACGGCCAGAAAAATAAATAATGAAATCAATACGCTAACCAGATAAGGCAACTCACTAACCCCGAAAAGCCCGTGAAGAGTAGTCATCCTGACGTTTGCTGCAACAATAGCAATCAAGGATGCAAGGATCTGACCGCCCAGTTTCTTATATGGATTAATTCCAACCAGATCGTCCAACATTCCGAAAAAAAACAGGATAACCATAGCCGGCTGCAAATAGTGAGACTCTCCTGCACTGTCCTCCGGCATAAAAAGCGATGAGGCAAACAGAATTGAAGCAAAAATGGAAACACCACCCAGTGTGGGTACTGCACCCTGGTGACTGGTGCGACCATTCGGTATGGCAACCATGCCCTTAGCTTTGCAAACGCGCACAATGGGTGGAACCATAATACCAGTCACCACAAGTGAAGCAATCATACATAAAACCATTTCCATGTTGGCAGGAAAAACAATCATCATTTTTCACAGGTTAGTCAAATACTTTTCAAAGTTATAAACAAGATACTAACTTTTTTACGAAATTGTATAACCTGTTCGATTTTTGCTGTGACCTGCTAGAAATAAAGGATAATTTACACTTCAGCAATGTGTTTTCTATAACAGCCGGCAACCCACCTGATCGTTTCCGATACCGGACGAAACCGATAACCCAGTTTATTTTGAATTTTGACAGAAGAGTAAAAACTGATTCGTTGTGCTGACTCGGCGGTCTCACGGGTTAAAAGCGGATTCCGACCGGTGAGGCGGGCGTGAAAGGTATCTGCCCTCCAGGCTAAACCCGATAAAAATTTTCCGGCATAAATAGATGGATTCGGCTTTCCATACTCATCGGTTACCTGATTAAAAAACTCCCGGAAGCGGAGGTTTGCCCCAACCACACAAAATCGTTGACCACTCACGGCTGAATCCAGTAATGCATCGATAATACCAGCCACGTCGCGGACATCAACATATCCGTTACCTCCGTAAGGATAGTATTTTATTCCCTGCCAGCCCTTAGCGAACAGCTGCGAACTTCCTTTGTTCCACTGCCCGGGACCCAGAATAATGCCCGGATTCAGCACCACAACATGCTCTCGAAGCTCCTTTAATATTTTTTCAGATTCAAATTTCGATACCGAGTAGCCACTGTGCCGGCGTTCAGGACTGCGAATGGTCTCTTCATCAATGAGGAATCCCGGGTCATTGCCGGGTCCGTCACCCAAAGCCGATGTGGATGAAACATGAATCAGTCGGATATCCGGATTTTGTAGCCGCTCTCTCCGGATCGCATCCGCCAGGTTCCTGGCCCCTTCTATATTATTTTCGATCAATCGTTTACGATCATGCGGATCAAAAGAGACAATGGCTGCACAGTTTACAATCGCTGAAACACCTTCCAGGGCAGTCCATAAAGATTCCCTGACGAGCATATCTCCTGTACGCCAGTCGATCCGATCCATCAGCGAATCCGGATCATCGGTGTAATAAGAGAATATCTCACGAAGGGTATCCGTTTTTGCGGCAGATCTCTTCATAGCGGTGACCCGGTCATGGGTTTGCAGTAAAGCGAAGAGAACATGCCCTCCCAAAAGTCCGGTGCCACCGGTT
>JAQWAJ010000290.1 GCA_028707745.1 Bacteroidales bacterium
AAAACTCATCGCCCAGGCTTTCATGGCTGCAGCCACAGAATCTGCCGACCTGCGGTCAATTACCCCCCAGGTATCAACGGCTTTCTTAACGTTTTCAAACGCCTCAAAAGGCAGGTACTTCTTCATAGTTTCCATACCAAAAGTATGGATCCCGTAATAATCAGAAATCTTTTCTCCAGGAGCTTCAACAACTATTGGTTGTCTGGAAAACAACTCTTTTACGGCTTCTACACGGATTGATGACATGGGAGGAGGGGGGGTTAGTTAATATTTGTTGTAAGGGTTGTAAGGGTTGTAAGGGTTGTATTTGTTGTATTTGTTGTATTTGTTGTAATAGTTATAACGGTTATTTGACCATTACGCGGCAAAATTACGTTATTTTTAAACACACCCCCTATTTTTTAGGGGGTATTTTTAAAATTTTCAATTATTTTTCATCATAACACTGTTTTTACCCACCCTTGCATCTAAAAACAATAAAAAAAAAGGATACCGGTTACCCGACACCCTTTCATCTCTCCTTAATAATTCTTTTCTGTCACCCCCGCGAAAGCGGGGGCCTTGTCGCACCGCACCGAAGCCGAATAAAGGACCTCCTCATACGACACCGGGTGATCGCACTACTTTTCTGCGAAGTAGTGGTAGAACTTCGTGATCGTCTCGATTCCTTTCAGGAAGTTCCACACCGGGAAATTCTCGTTTGGTGAGTGGATGCCGTCAGCGGAGAGTCCGAATCCCATCAGGATAGATTTTGCACCGAGCACCTTCTCGAAGGTGGATACGATAGGGATGCTTCCGCCGCTGCGGAATGGCACCGGCCGCATACCGAAGGTGTCGGCAAAGGCTTTTTCGGCTGCCTGATAAGCTGGCAGGGTAATCGGACAAACGTAAGCCGGGCCTCCGTGCATGATCTCAACAGCCACTTTCACCTGGGCGGGTGCGATAGATTCGAAATACTCCTTAATCAGATTGGCAATCTGAGCATGATCCTGATCGGGAACAATTCTGGAACTCACCTTAGCGTAAGCTTTGGCAGGCAATATCGTTTTGGACCCTTCACCGGTATATCCGGCCCAGATCCCGCATACATCAAAAGTGGGCCTGGTACCGGTAAGTTCAGGAACCGGATAACCCTTTTCACCCCAAACATCGCCAACTCCGATAGCTGCCTTGTACTTTTCAACATCAAAAGGCGCCTGTCGCAGCAGCGCCTTCTCCTCTTCAGAGAGAGCGACAACCTGGTCATAAAAACCGGGTATGGTAATGCGATTATTCTCATCATGAACCGAAGCCAGCATTTTCGAGAGAATGATCACCGGATTGGCAACGGCACCACCGAACAATCCGGAGTGGAGGTCATGCGAAGGCCCGGTAACTTCAATCTGAAGATAAGTCAATCCCCTTAACCCGGTTGTGATCGAGGGAACATCGGTGGCAATCATGGCGGTATCTGAAACCAGAATCACATCGGTACGCAACATTTCTTTATGTTGTTCGCAAAAAGCGCCCAGCGTCGGCGAGCCAATCTCCTCTTCGCCCTCGATCATGAATTTTACGTTGCATTTCAGCTGATCCGTTTTCACCAGATACTCAAATGCCTTAATATGCATAAATGCCTGTCCCTTATCATCATCAGCCCCGCGGGCAAAAATCTTTCCATCGATGATAACCGGATCAAAAGGATCGGTATTCCATAAATCGATCGGATCAACCGGCATCACATCCATGTGGGCATAAACCAGGACCGTTGGCCAATCAGGGTTCACAATCTTCTCGGCATAGGTGACCGGGTTTCCTGTTGTTTCATAGAGGGCAGCACGATCTGCGCCGGCATCGAGCAAGGCCTGGCGAATATATTCAGCAGCCCGGTACATATCAGGCTTATGAGCAGCTATCGAGCTGATTGACGGAATTCGTATCAAACCAAAGAGTTCATTGAGAAAACGGTCCTTATTCTGAGAAATGTAATCGGTGATTGGAATCATTGCAAAATTTTGATTTATTGTAAGTTACAGATTATTGGTTACGAATTAAAAATTATTACGAACGAAAGCCGTTGAAAAGTACAAATGGATCGCAGTGCCGACACTCGAATAATTCTTGTTCAAACAGCCGTTTAGTGATAAACCGACCCCCATATCATAAGTGATTTTGTAGGTTGCCAGAACTTCAGCATGTAACCCGCCTCCATAAAAATTCTGATAGGTTGAATCGTTAACCAGGTAGCTGCCATACGACCAGCTGGGTCCGCCAAAGACCGCCACATTGTATTTGGTACCTTCCCACCGCTTGCCGGCTCCTAAAAAAAGATCATTCGCCTTCTGAAAGGATTTCCACCAGATTTTGGTGTCTGACGAAGCGTGATAACCCAATTGGAGCCCGAATTTTCTGAAAAAATACTGAACAGAGGCCGACATGTTTTGCTCGGGCGAATCCGATTGAAAACTATATCCGACTCCGTAACCCATCGTGAAATAGGGGGCATTCTCATTATAAATCCGGTTTTTATAAACCACCCGTCCCTTCCCGATAACATAAACAGAATCGACCGCTTCGGCTTTTTCTGTTTTTTTACCGTTCTCCTGCCCAAATGCTGTAAAACCGATCAGGAAAGACAAAGGCAGCAGAATCCAAACTTTTTTATTCATATTGTGTAAAATCAAGGTTTCGTGCGGCATAATCAAGCTGTTCAAACCACTCTTCTCCATACTTTCTGATCAGGGCCTCTTTAACAAACAGATACACCGGGACTCCGGTTCGTTCACCCTCCCGGCGGGCGCAATCACAGATCGCCCACTGGTCGTAGTTTACAGCGTCAAACTTTTCAAAAGACTTTATCCTGATGGGATACAGGTGGCAGGAGACTGGTTTGTTGAATGATACGGCGCCTTCGCGGCAGGCTTTTTCGATGGCACAAAATGCAATGCCGTGATCAAAAAAGGTATAGGCGCACTCCTTATTATCGATCAGCGGGGTAACGATCTCCCCGTCAACATCAAGTATCCAGGCGCCTTGTCCGGCGATTGCCTGTCGGCCCTCCATGGTGATGTACGGAATCAGCGCATCGATCGAATCTTCAAGAATGCCGGCCTCCTCAATGGTCATCGGTGCTCCGGCATCGCCGTAAACACAGCAGACACCCTTGCATGCCGGTAGGTCACAACAGAATTTCTTCTGAAGAACGTCCAGGCTTACCAGTGCAGTTCCTATCTCAATCATTAAACCAGAGAGTTGCCGGTCATTGCAGCAGGCTGCTCCATTCCCATGATTTTCAAAATGGTAGGAGCAACATCTGCCAGAATTCCATCTTTTACTGTAGTATATTCATCGCTGACCACGATGCAGGGAACCGGATTCAGCGAATGGGCCGTATTTGGGGTTCCATCCGGATTGATGGCATTATCTGCATTTCCATGATCAGCAATGATGATGGCAGTATATCCGTTGGCTTTTGCGGTATCCACCACGCTCTGAACGCAATTGTCGACGGCTTCCACTGCCTGAACGATTGCATCCCAAACACCGGTATGCCCAACCATATCTCCGTTGGCAAAATTCAGTACCACAAAATCCGGTTCGCCGGTTTTCAGCGCCTTAACAATAGCATCCCTGACCAGAAATGCACTCATTTCAGGCTGAAGATCATAGGTCGGCACCTTGGGTGAA
>JAQWAJ010000004.1 GCA_028707745.1 Bacteroidales bacterium
CGGAATGGTCAATCCGGGGAAATATGAAACCAGCCGGTTACTTCATCAAGCCGGTGTGGTTAATGGCCGCGACCTGACTACCGAAGCCGCCCTAACCAAACTGATGTTTCTGCTGGGGCAGGATTCCGGTACAGCCAGCGTGAAAGAGCACCTGAACGAATCAATTAGTGGTGAAATAACCATTTAAGTCAGCAGTATATAAAAAAAATTGTAAATTTGCGCCACGATTTTGGAGAGATGGCCGAGTGGTCGAAGGCGCACGCCTGGAAAGCGTGTACCCTGCGTGAAGCGGGGTCGAGGGTTCGAATCCCTCTTTCTCCGCGGATGGTTATTATACTGACCAACTCGAAAACGGGAATTAACTAATCGATTAGACATGAGAAAAATTGCTGTGATTACTTTATGCGGGATGCTTTGCGTTGGTGCATCTTTTCTCGACGTTAAAGCTCAGAACGTGCCGACCGGGCCTCCTGATACTTCAGTGACCGCCAGGCCGACTATACCACCGGACACCTCTGTACCGACTCCGAAAAAATCAGATAAACCTGTTTCCAAGGTATCGGATACAAAATCAACCGGGAATACGGGACTGATCATCGGCATCATTGCCGCTGTTGCGATTGCTGGTTTGGGAATTGTCCTGATCCGTAAGAACAATAAGAAAAAGTAAACCTTAGAGTTGCCAACTTTATTTAGAGTTGCCAACTTTTCCTTAAGTTGGCAACTCTAGGAAAAGTTGGCATTTCTACTCTTCTTCCCTCTCTTCTCTCTCCCTCTTTATCCTTGCCGAAATAATAATGGATATTTCGTATAGTGCGTACATGGGAACCGTGACCATGATCTGACTGAAAATATCCGGCGGGGTGATGATGCCGGCTACAATCAGGATGAGAATCAATGCGTGCTTACGGTATTTCCGCATAAATTCAGGAGTCAGTATCCCTACTTTACTCAGGAAATAGACCAGAATCGGCATTTCAAAGACCAGCCCCGTGGCAAAAATCAATGAAGTGATAGTACTGATGTAGGACTTCAGGTTGATCTGATTGATTACCTCAGCACTTACCGTATAGGTTCCCAAAAAGTTGATCGTAAGAGGGACAATCATGAAATAGCCGAAAAGTATCCCTATGATAAACAAGGCCGATGTGTAAAACACCATGCCATGTGAATACCTTTTTTCCGAATTTTTCAGCGCCGGTAATATGAATCGATATAACTCCCAGAAAATGTAAGGGGCCGCCAATATTAAACCACCGTACAGGGCAATTGACATGTGCATCCTGAACTGACCGGCCATATCGATATTGATCAACTGGATCGGGAGTTCCTTAAAGCAAAGTTGATCCGTATGAACAATCTCCCCCAACTTGCAAAACATTCGATTGGTGAAGAAATCGACCGATTTGGGAGCCAGAAGGATCTGGTCGACAATGAACTTTTTCAGACAAAACACGATGACAGCAAAAACCCCTATCGAGGCGATTGAACGCATCAAATGACCCCTCAGCACTTCCAGGTGCTCAAGGAAAGTCATATCATTCGCATCCTTGTGCTTAAGCTTTTTCCTGTCCAAATTGGAGCGAATTAAAAGTTTAGGGATTGCCTGTCGATCGGCATAGGACTAAAAATATTAATCCTTCTTTTCAGTCGGTGTAGTATTGTTAGGTCCTTCACTATTTGGCTTTGAAGCCTCCTTGAACTCTTTAATTCCTTTACCCAGTCCATGCATCAGTTCGGGAATCTTTTTCCCTCCGAACAGAAGGACGACAACGAGAACAATCAGAATAATTTCGGTTGGTCCGAGAACCCCAGCTAAAACAAGTGATAAATTCATGTTAGTATCTGTTAATTAAGCCGAGCAAAGGTATAACATTTTCATAGAAACTGAGGTTTTTATACTTTCGCCAAATGTTTTTCGCGCTAAACGGATAATCAGAGACCTTCATTATTATGGAATACAACTTCAGGGAAATTGAACCCAGATGGCAGGCATACTGGAAATCACACGGAACGTTCGAAGTGAAAACCGAACCCGCCAAACCCAAATTCTACGTATTGGACATGTTCCCATACCCCTCCGGGGCCGGGCTACATGTTGGCCATCCCCTGGGGTATATCGCTTCTGATATCTACTCCTGGTACAAACGGCTAAACGGATTTAATGTCCTTCATCCGATGGGATATGATGCATTCGGGTTGCCGGCTGAGCAATATGCCATTCAAACCGGGCAGCATCCTGCCGTCACTACTGAAAACAACATCCGCCGTTACCGGGAACAACTTGATAAGATCGGATTTTCATTTGATTGGTCACGTGAAGTAAGAACCTGTGATCCTGATTATTACAAATGGACCCAGTGGGTTTTTGTCCAGTTGTTCAACCATTGGTATAATACAGAATCCGACAAAGCCGAGCCGATCGATAAACTCATCAGCCACCTGCAAAATTCGGGTACAACCGGATTGACTGCAGCCTGCACCGAGCCGCTTGATTTCACGGCCTCCGATTGGAAGGGCATGTCGATAGAGAAACAGCAGGAAACCTTACTGAACTACCGGCTTGCCTATCTGGCTGAAACGCTGGTCAACTGGTGCCCGGCACTGGGTACCGTTCTGGCTAATGATGAAGTTAAGGAGGGCCTTTCAGTCAGGGGTGGACATCCTGTAGAACAAAAACGAATGAAACAGTGGCTGCTCCGGGTTTCGGCCTATTCTGAAAGGCTGCTCAACGGACTCGACAAGATCGACTGGACCGACTCACTCAAGGAGATGCAGCGCAACTGGATCGGGCGGTCAGAAGGTGCAAATATGTTCTTTGCAGTTCCTTCGAAAGATCTCACCATCGAGATATTCACCACCCGCGCCGACACCATTTTCGGCGCCACTTTCATGGTATTGGCGCCCGAATCGGAACTGGTGGCCCAGCTGACACAACCTGACCATGAGGATGAGGTCGACCATTATCTGATGGAAACCAGGAAGCGGACCGAAAGGGAAAGGATGGCAGATGTTAAAAAAGTTACCGGCGTATTTACCGGCTCCTATGCCATCAATCCATTTACCGGACTTGAAATCCCCATTTGGGTGGCCGATTATGTTTTAGCCGGATATGGCACGGGCGCCATCATGGCGGTTCCGGCACATGACAGCCGCGACTTCAAGTTTGCCAGACGGTTCAGTCTGCCGATCATCCAGGTTGTCCTGCAACCCGGCCAGGAGCCCACCGATCCGAACAGTTGGGAGGATTCATTCGATGCCAAGGAAGGCACCATGATCAATTCATCCTTCCTGAACGGGTTGTCGGTCAGCGAGGCGATCGCCCGCACCAAAACGGAAGTTGAATCCCGCAAAATTGGCCAGGTTCAGGTAAATTACCGTTTGCGCGACGCCATTTTTAGTCGCCAGCGTTATTGGGGAGAGCCTTTCCCCATCTACTACAAGAACAATACTCCATACGTAATGGACGAGTCGAAGCTGCCGGTCAGGCTGCCCGAAATCGATGCTTTTCTACCGACTGAAAAAGGAGAACCGCCACTGGGGCGCGCTGCAAACTGGGCCACGGCCGACGGCTATCCGATCGAACTCAGCACCATGCCGGGATTTGCCGGATCATCCGCTTACTATCTGCGGTACATGGATCCAAAAAATGACAAAGCGCTGGTTTCAAAAGAAGCCAATGGATATTGGCAGGATGTGGATTTATATGTCGGCGGAACCGAACACGCCACAGGCCACCTGATCTATTCGCGTTTCTGGAACAAATTCCTGTTCGATACCGGATTTGTTTGCAAGGATGAACCTTTCCGCAAGCTGATCAACCAGGGGATGATCCAGGGCCGGTCAAATTTTGCCTACCGGGTTAAAGGAACCAATCAGTTTGTTTCACTGGGGCTGAAAGACGGATACGAAACTACGACTATCCATGTGGATGTCAATATAGTAAGGAACGACTTTCTGGATACCGAGGCGTTCCGAAACTGGAACCCGGAATATAAAAACGCAGAATTTATCCTCGAAAACGGGAAATATATATGCGGATGGGCCGTTGAAAAGATGTCAAAGTCGATGTACAACGTGGTTAATCCGGATATCATCATAGAAAAATACGGTGCCGATATGCTGAGGCTGTACGAGATGTTCCTCGGACCGGTTGAGCAATCAAAACCCTGGGACACCAACGGTATCGACGGAGTGCATAAATTCTTCCGCAAGCTCTGGAGGCTCTATTATCAGGAGCCGAAAGGCTGGATCATCGAAGACGAAAAGCCCTCTGCTGCTGAGCTCAAAGTATTACATCGCACGATTAAACGGACCAGTGACGATATCGAGCGTTTCTCATTCAATACGGCGGTGAGTTCCTTTATGATTTGTGTAAACGAGCTGATTGACCTGAATTGCCATAAAAAAGCTATTCTGGAACCCCTGCTCATCCTGATGGCTCCGTTTGCCCCGCACTTCGCCGAGGAGTTGTGGAGCAAATTCGGTCATCCTGAAAGCATCTCAAAGGCAAGCTGGCCAATGCTGAATAATGCCTGTCTGGTGGAGGATACCATTGAGTATCCGGTATCCTTTAATGGAAAAATGCGCTTTAAAATTGAACTTCCGGCTGATCTGGATGTCAAAGGGGTCGAAGTTGCGATAACGAACCACGAACTTACTTTGAAACAACTGCAGGGTGCCAAACCCAAAAAGATCGTAGTAGTTCCGAAACGAATCATTAACATAGTATTCTAAAACCCTGATATTCATGACTTTTAAGAAAATAATTCACTCTATAAGAAAGACCTTTGACGTTGCACAGAAAAAATTAGGCTACAAAAGAAGACACTATATCATCACCGTATTAACCTCAGTCGGGCTGATTGCCATCGGCTGGGTGGCCGGTCACCTCAACTGGGATTTAATCATCAACGGAGAACCGGCTCCTGCACCGGTGATCGTTCAACAGGTAACCAATGATGAGTTCGACATGCCGGTAGATTCATTTAGTATAGAGACTATCTATGTGAGAGCCAATCAGTTTCCGTCTGAAATCCTTTCGGACCGGGGAGTCAGTATGGGCACCATTGACCGGCTGTCCAAAGAATTCAACTGGGTTTTTGATTTACGCAGGATGAAAGCCGGTAACCAGCTGAATTTTTACTATTCACCTGATTCGATGCACCAGCTCCAGTATATGATTTATGAGAAGAGCGTATCGGAGTTTGTTGTATATAATTTTAAAGATTCGCTGCAGGTTAGTCTGAAGAAGAAAGAGATAAAAACCCAGGTATGTTATACCGAAGTAGTCATAAAAACCACCTTATGGGATGCATTGGCTGATGAAGGACTTCCTTTTTCAATGATTACCGAGATAGAGAAAGTATTTCAATGGATGATCGATCTTTATTCCTTAAACCGGGGTGACCGTTTTGAGGTAATTTATCAAAACCTGTCTATCAACAATGAATCGATAGGCATTGGGGATATCTATGCAGGTAAATGTTTATACGGGAAAAAATGGTTCGAAGCTTATCAGTTCGAGCAGAATGGGATCACCAGCTACTTTAATGAAAAGGGAGAAAGTCTTCGTCGTGCCTTCCTGAAAGCACCTCTGAGTTCAGTTCATATCACCTCGAAATTCACCAACAGCCGCATGCATCCTATATTAAGGATCCGCCGTCCGCATTACGGTGTCGATTATGCAGCGCCAAGCGGAACGCCCGTAGTCAGCATCGGTGATGGCAAAGTGATTGAAAAAGGGCATAACGGTGGAGGTGGCAACACGTTGAAAATAAAGCTGAATAACACGTTCACCACAGGCTATATGCATCTTTCGGGTTATGCTAAGGGGATTAGTGTCGGCGCAGCAGTCAGACAAGGAGATGTGGTTGCTTATGTGGGTTCAACCGGGCTTTCAACGGGTCCGCATCTGGATTTTCGGATCTGGCAAAACGGCAAACCGGTAGATCCTCTGAAAGTGGAATCACCGCCTGTTGAACCGGTAGATTCGAAACTGCGGCATGCTTTTGACTCAATCGTCAAGGTTTATCGGGGCGAGTTTGATCGTTACAAGAAAGAGGGCTCAGCTTCTGTAAAAAAACCTTAATGGTGACCGGGTAATACCGGTGTTCCAGCTGATGAATCCGGCCAGCCAGGTCATCAGGGGTATCCCCGTGTAATACAGGGCATTCTGCCTGAAACAGAATTTCCCCCCGGTCATAATGTTCATCAATCAGGTGAATGGTAATTCCTGATTTCTTGCGACCTTCACGGATCACTGACTCATGTACCTTCATTCCGTACATACCCTTGCCGCCAAAATCGGGAAGCAAGGCCGGGTGAATGTTGATGATTCGTCTCGGAAAAGTTATCAACAGGTAATCCGGAATCAGCCATAAAAACCCGGCCAGAACAATCACGTCAATACTGGCATCAATGAGAATATCAAGAATCTCGCGGGTTTGATAAAAGGTATTGCGATTAAACACGACTGTTGGAACCGAAAGCTTTTTGGCCCGTTCAATCACATAAGCATCAGGCTTATTCGCAAGAACCATCGTAACCGAGTGCTCGGGGTCATCTGAAAAGTAGTGGATGATTGCCTCTGCATTGGTACCTGAACCGGATGCAAAAATTGCTATATTGCTCATTTATTGTTTGTTATGAATTTTAATCGCCCGAATTTTTCTGTCGCTTTCCGGGGTTTGTAAAATTGGATATTTCGACAGGATTTACCCCGTTCAAAATAAAAAAAGTCATTTTTTTTGATAATGAGGTAGAGAAGTGCTTTATTTGCAAGGCAAAAATTATCAGGATTTCTGCTTAATTTATTATTAATTAAAACTTTAAAGCTATGTCAGACATTGAATCCAGAGTTAAAGCGATTATCGTAGATAAGCTGGGCGTTGACGAATCCGAAGTAACTCTAGAATCCAGCTTCACGAATGATCTTGGAGCTGACTCACTGGATACGGTAGAACTGATCATGGAATTTGAAAAGGAATTTAACCTTGCTATTCCGGATGATCAGGCTGAAACCATCGTAACTGTTGGTGATGCGGTTAGTTATGTAGAAGCAAATACAAAAGGGTAACTTAACCATAATTTGGGTAAGGAATATGGCATTAAAACGGGTAGTTGTAACAGGTATCGGTGCTTTGACACCGATAGGTAACTCAGTCAGTGAGTTCCATGAATCGTTGTTCAAAGGCGTCAGCGGTGCCGTTCCGATTACCCGTTTTGATACTTCCCTTTTCAAAACAAGTTTTGCCTGCGAGCTGAAAGGATATGATTCCGGCAATTACTTCGACCGAAAAGAAGCCCGAAAGATGGACCCTTATTGCCAGTACGCCATTATCAGTGCAGATGAAGCTATTCTCGACTCCGGCCTCAACCTTGACACCATTGACAAGAACAGGTTTGGAGTGATCATGTCATCGGGAGTAGGCGGCATGGGCACTTTTGAAGATGAAATAGCTGCCTTTGCCAAGGGCGATGGCACTCCAAGATTTAACCCCTTCTTTGTTCCGAAGATGATTTCAGATATCGCATCGGGGCAGGTTTCGATCAAATACGGCCTTCGTGGCCCGAATTACTGTACGGTTGCTGCATGTGCCTCTTCGACCATCTCGTTGGTCAATGCATTCGACCACATCCGTCTGGGGCGTGCCGACATCATGGTGGCTGGCGGTGCTGAAGCGCCGATTACCACTGCCGGATTAGGCGGCTTTAATTCCTTGCATGCTTTATCCACCCGCAATGATGATCCGGCAACGGCTTCAAGGCCATTTGACCTCGACCGCGACGGGTTTGTTATGGCAGAAGGCGGCGGTGCGCTGATTCTCGAAGAGTATGAACATGCCGTCAAACGGGGAGCCAAAATTTATTGCGAAGTAGCCGGCGGAGGTCTGTCGGCCGATGCTTATCATCTGACGGCACCCCACCCTGAAGGTCTCGGCGCTGCCCTCGTAATGGCCAATGCTCTTAAGGATGCCAACCTGAAGCCAGATGCAATCGACTACATCAACGTACATGGCACCTCAACCGGCCTTGGCGATGTTACCGAACCGGCAGCTATTGTCTCCGTGTTCGGCGATCACGCTTACAAGCTGAGCATCAGCTCTACCAAATCCATGCATGGCCATCTGCTGGGTGCCGCTGGCGCCATCGAGGCCATTGCCTGTATTTTTGCCATCCAGGATAACAGAATCCCTCCGACGATCAATCACTTTACCGATGATCCGGAAATCGATAACAAACTGGATTTTACATTCAACAAAGCAAAAGACCGTGAAGTCAGGTATGCTCTGAGCAACACCTTTGGCTTTGGCGGACACAATGCCTCTGTGATTTTGAAAAAAATGGATGCCTGACCCGTGAAGGGCTCTCCAAAAAAGATCCTCTTTTTTCGCCTGATCCGCATTCTCGGATTCATACCGGGAAATATCGGACTGTATGAGCTTGCTTTTATACACAAATCCGCCTCCCTCTCCGACTCAAAAGGAAACCCACTCAATTACGAACGTCTTGAATATCTTGGCGATGCCGTTCTTGGCGTGGTCATAGCCGAATTTCTGTACCGCAATTATCCCGACCGGAATGAAGGTTTCCTCACCAAAATGCGGTCAAAGATTGTAAACGGCGACCATCTCTCGATGCTCACCCAGCAAATGGGGCTCAACCTGCTGCTCGACAATCGCATTCAGAACGAACAGGCAAACCGTCATATCCTGGGCGATGCCTTTGAAGCGCTCACCGGGGCAATCTATCTGGATAAAGGATATCGAAGGACCAAGAAGTTTATCCTCCGCAGGGTGCTCCGGCAGTATGTCGATTTGGCTGAGCTGGAGAGAAATGAAACTAATTTCAAGAGCCAGCTCATCGAATGGGCCCAGAAAAACAGGAAAGAGATCACCTTCTATACCGATATCGAACCGTATGACCCTACGCACTTCATCTCATTCGTCGGGATCGGGGATACTCTTTTTGGTGGCGGCAGCGGCATCTCCAAAAAAGAGGCCGAGCAAAATGCCGCTCTCGAAACACTCAAGGAACTGAATGTATTAACATGAACAGAATCAGGAAATTCCCCCTTCAGCCGAATGCCGGAGATCCTGTATTCGGATTAGGATTCCTGAGCGATGAACGTGACTATCGGCTTTGCTGGCTCCTGAACCAACATTTTCCATGGATGCTGGTTCGATCTGACGACATGGTGTTTGTCGATAAAAAAACTCCCATTGCCCAGTCGTATCCCTGTTTTTCAAGCAGCTACGGTCAGCTTCCCGAGATCCGGATTATTGGAAACCGCTCGAAGGAGGGAACCTGGCTCACCGATTTTCATCAGGTAGATTTTCTGCTGGTAGCATCCGTTCAGGATCCTACAGGGCATTTCCTCGATGAACTAAAATCCGGTATCGGAACAAAGATACCGCAGATCAGAGGGTTATTCAAATTACCTTTACCATCCTTTTGCTATCTTTGATGGCATGAGGAAAACCTTTATCTGGATTTTATCTTTCTTCAGCTCAGCTGCAGTCATTGCACTCATCTTCATTCAGGTAATGTGGATACAGGATGCATTCGAGGTGCAGAAACAACAATTCAACCTGTTGATAAACAAGAGCCTGACACAGGTCACCTCAAAGCTCGAACTGAAAGAAACCTACAACCAGATCCAGGGTGAGCTGGAACGATCCGGCGACAGTCTGGGACTGGGTAATCTTAATCTCCCGAAAACCATCTCCACCACCGAAGACAACCAGGTTTACGATTCTCCTGAGATCAGCCAGAGCTACTATGCCTATCAGGATGAAAACATGGGAAACATTGAGACCCAATTGGATCTGATTTCCGGAGACACTGCACTCAGCGTACACGACAATTCGCTTTATCAGAGCGACTCTGCAGTGAAAGCTTCCCGGAAAGCCACGACCAGAAATGAATCTGACCGGACCAATACCCTGCTTAAGACCAATAAGAAAGTGTATCTCGAAAAAGTATTTGACCAGATACTGCAAAATGAGGGGCGTATTGAGGAGCGGCTGAGCTATCACTCGCTTGGCAGCCTGATCCGCGGCGAATTCGACGAAAAAGGCATTACGCTGCCCTTTGAATTCGCCGTCCGTACCGGTAATGTCAGATACACACTTCGCAGCGCCGGATTCAATCCCATGGTCAAGTTCCAGAAATACAAATCGCTGTTGTTTCCGCATGATATCAAAGCCTCTCCGAATTTTCTGGTTGTCTATTTCCCAACGCGGGAGAACTACCTGTTCCGGTCAGTGGGCACCATGGCCGGAGCCTCACTGGCGCTCGCCCTCATTATCCTGATCGCCTCGTTTATCGCTATCTATGTCATTTTCAGGCAGAAAAAACTTTCGGAGATCAAAAATGATTTCGTCAATAATATGACGCATGAATTGAAAACTCCGATTTCAACCATCTCACTGGCATCGCAAATGCTTTCCGATAAAAGCCTCAGCAATGATGCCAAAAACCTGGAGCACATCTCTTCACTGATTCATCAGGAGAGCAAACGCCTTGGTAATCAGGTTGAACGGGTTCTTCAGATATCCATTCTCGAAGATGGAAAGATGAACCTGAAATCACAGCCTATTAATTTCGATAACCTGGTCAGACAAGCCGTTGAGAAAATCGCCCTTCAGGTAGAAAAACGAAACGGCTCGATCGAACTCGACCTGAATGTCGGCGACGATCCCGTTTACGGAGATGAAACCCATCTGACCAATGTCGTATTCAACCTGATCGACAATGCGATGAAGTACTGCCAGAGCGATCCGGTCATCAAGATAGTAACCACCTCTACCTCCAGATCGATTCAGGCAAGGATCAGCGATAACGGAATCGGTATCGACAAAGAGTACATCAATAAGATTTTCGATAAATTTTTCCGGGTTCCCACCGGTAATGTTCACGATGTAAAGGGTTTCGGTATCGGATTGAGTTATGTTAAGAAAGTAATTGAGCAACATCACGGAACCATCACGGTAAGTAGTGAACCCAATACAGGAACCACATTTACCATGATCATCCCAAAAAAACCAAAATCATGACGACAAGCAATGCCAGAATTCTGTTGGTCGAGGATGACGTTAACCTCGGAAGTCTCCTGCGCGACTATCTGAAAGCCAAGGGATACAATGCCGACCTCGAACCTGATGGTGAAAAAGGTTACCGTGCTTTCAAAAAAGATCATTATGACCTATGCATCCTGGATATCATGCTCCCGATCAAGGATGGGTTCTCGCTTGCCCAGGATATCCGTATCCAGAATCCGGATATTCCGATCATTTTTCTGACGGCCAAGTCGATGAAAACCGATATTCTCGAAGGCTTCCGTGCCGGTGCTGACGATTATATGACCAAACCCTTCAGCATGGAGGAGCTCCTGCTTCGTATTGAAGCCGTTTTACGCCGTACGATCCGCACGGAGCAACTACCGGTTTTCACTTTGGGTAAATACATTTTTGACTCCAATAAACAGGTTCTGACGAGTGCCGAAAAAATCATCAACCTGACGACCAAGGAATCAGACCTGCTTAAAATGCTCTGCCAGCATCCCAACCAGGTACTGGAGCGGAACTATGCATTGAAATCCATCTGGAAAGATGATAATTACTTTAATGCCAGGAGCATGGATGTTTACATCACGAAAATCAGGAAACATCTGAGCGATGAACCGGAAATCCAGATTCTGAATGTTCACGGGAAAGGCTACAAACTCCTCACGGCAAAGGACTAATCGAGCTTAAGAACAGCGAGGAAAGCAGATTGCGGAACCTCAACGTTGCCGATCTGTTTCATTCTCTTTTTCCCCTTCTTCTGTTTCTCCAGCAATTTGCGTTTACGCGTTATATCGCCGCCATAGCATTTAGCGGTCACATCCTTTCGGTAAGCCTTGATGGTTTCGCGTGCGATGATTTTGGCGCCAATTGCGGCCTGAATGGCAATATCAAACTGTTGTCTCGGTATCAGCTCACGTAGTTTCTCGCACATCCGCCGGCCAAACCGGTAAGCATTATCGACATGAATCAGCGTTGACAGAGCATCCACCGATTCGCCGTTGAGCATGATATCAAGTTTCACCAGTTTTCCCGGCCTGAAACCGGTTTGAAAATAGTCGAACGAGGCATATCCGCGTGAAATCGATTTCAGCTTGTCATAGAAGTCGAAAACAATCTCTGCGAGAGGAAGTTCAAAGGATAGTTCCACCCTATCCTGGGTCAGATAAACCTGAGATCTCAGTTCACCTCTTTTATCCAGGCAAAGTTTCATGATCGCGCCGATAAACTCAGGCATTGTAATGATCTGGGCCTGGATATATGGCTCCTCGATGTGGTCAACTTCAGTGGGATCGGGCAATCCGGATGGGTTATACACATCGGTTTTGTCGCCCTTTTTACCGTAAACATGATAGAAAACGTTCGGCACCGTGGATATGACGTTCATATCGAATTCACGGTCGAGTCTTTCCTGTACGATTTCCATATGCAGGAGCCCGAGGAAACCGCACCGGAAACCAAATCCGAGTGCAGCCGAAGATTCAGGCTCATAGGTCAGGGAAGCGTCATTCAGCACGAGCTTTTCAAGGGCATCTCTCAGATCCTCGTAATCATCCGTGTCGATCGGGTACAATCCCGCGTACACCATGGGTTTCACATTTTCGAATCCGGATATGGCCTCTTTGCACGGGCGGTCAACCTGCGTGATGGTATCACCCACCTTCACCTCTTTGGAAGCCTTAATACCAGAAATGATATACCCCACATCGCCGGTGCTCAGCGTATCTTTCGGGATGAGTCCCAAGCTCAGTACTCCAATCTCATCAGCGTCATATTCTTTACCGGTATTAAAAAACTTCACCCGATCGCCGGTATGGATCTGACCGTTAATAATTTTGAAATAGGCCAGTACCCCGCGATAAGAATTGAAGAGGGAATCAAAGATCAGGGCCTGCAGAGGAGCGTTCGGGTCTCCAACCGGCGCCGGAATCCGGTCGACAATCCGTTCCAGGATTTCCTCGATGCCAAGTCCGGTTTTGCCGCTGGCCTGCAGAATATCCTCATGTTTGCATCCCACCAGGTCGATGATTTGTTCGGTTACCTCATCCGGCATGGCGGCAGGGAGGTCCATCTTATTTAATACAGGAATGATAGTGAGATCATGATCGAGAGCCTGATAGAGAACCGAAATCGACTGGGCTTGAATACCCTGTGTGGCATCTACCACCAGCAACGCCCCCTCGCATGCTGCAATGGCACGCGACACTTCATAGGAAAAATCCACATGCCCGGGGGTGTCAATCAGGTTCAGGATATAATCCTGACCATCCTTGCGGTATTTCATCTGGATGGCATGGCTCTTTATGGTAATGCCTCTTTCGCGTTCGAGGTCCATGTCATCAAGAACCTGCTCCTGCATGTCCTTGCCTGTAACTGTTTTGGTAGCTTCAAGCAAACGGTCGGCCAGGGTACTCTTCCCATGGTCAATATGGGCAATGATACAGAAATTACGAAGGTTCTTCATGCGTTACGTCAGGGGCTAAAATTTGCGCAAAGATAGTCAAATTCGTGACGCGTGACGCGTAACGCGTAACGGGCTCCCGGACTGGTCGTAGCCTATTTTTGCTTTACGGCAATACCTGAAATTTCAACTTCTGCATCCATCGGAAGGCGTCCAATCTGAATGGCGGCACGGGCGGGAAATTCCACGTTTTTAAAGAAGGATGCATAAGCTTTATTAATCGCAGCAAAATTATCCATGTTGGTCATATAGATATTAACCATGACCAGGTCCTTATAATCCAAACCATTCTGTTTGAGCAGAATACCGACATTCTTCATACATTGTTCGGTAGCTTTGGTAATATCCCCTTTGATCATGGTTCCGGATTCGGCTACCAGCGGAATCTGCCCTGAAATATAGAGAGTTCCGTTAGCCATCACCGCCGGACGATAGGGAGCAATAGGTTTGGGAGCAAGGTCCTGAGCCATACATACAGAAAATCCAAGCAACAAAAAACAAATAACTAATAATCTAGATTTCATATTCACTATTCTTTAATAAGTCTGGTTTTGCCAATTTCAGTACCCTGCTTGTCGCGGGCTGTCAGGATATAAGTTCCGGGCGATACCCAGTGAAGGTTCATCTGATAGTTTATATCGGAACCATTAGTGGTAATGTTTTCTTCGAGAATTTTCTGACCGGTGGTGTTAAACAGGGTTAGGGTCACCACGCCTGTCTTCAGCATCGACATGCGTACGAGAACTTCTTGTCCGGCAGGATTGGGAAAAATTCGGATGCCCGCGTCAGGCAGCAAGGTGACATCAGTCCCCATGGAGGCGAAATTGCTGAATACCTCCTTCGACTCATTGATCCAGGTAACCAAATTATCACCCTGAGCCACTGGTGAAAACATCGAAAAGGTCTGTCTGATTCTTTGGGTGAGGTTGTTTCCGACGTAGGTCAGTTCACATTGGCTGGCAGAAAATACCGTCCAGGCCATCATATACATCTCCACCTGCTCAAATATTTCATTGCCATAAGAATCATTTGTACTGGTAATTCTGGTGGTGCCCATCCAGGTGTCCGGTCCTACGTAGGAGTAGCTGGTCATAACCAGCGAATCATACTCCAGAAACTCATAAACCGTTTTGCCGCTCATTACCCAGGTTCCCCCGTCATAAGCGTAGTTGATGGTTTGGGTAATATCATTTCCTGTCCAGGTAATTTCATATTTGGCCATATTCACCCAACCATTATCCCACATCTCTGTAATGGACGTTGCGTAATTGGAGCCAGCGCCTGAATAGGTATAGGTTTCTCTCATCGAGTAATCCCAGGTTGATGTTACTGAATTCCAGGCTTTAGAGGTCATTACCGTCACCCGGTCTCCGTCAGTTTCATAACTGATCTGTGAGCCATCGCTGATCTCCCAGACTGTCCCCGTCCATTTATCCGTCCGATACTCCTGAATGCGGTTGGCAGCCTCGTAAATCGTCACTGTCCGTATGCTGTTTATCCAGGCGTCGCCGGCTTTATTCTGTAAGATCATTTCCGTTTCATTGTGCTGATCGTTATAGGAAAACAAACGCCTCGACAGGCCTTCACCCTGGCGATATTCAATGACTGCCGGTTGGCCGAAAGTGGTGTAGCTGGTTTCGATGGTTCTGTTGAGCACCCAGGTTTCATTCCACAGATACTCCTCCGTATGACGCGGATAACTTCCAACGATACCCGACTTGAACTGGCGTGAATTTTTCATAGATTCCTTCAGCAGGGAGGGCAGATATTTATCCTGAGCAAAGCCGGCTGTACTGAGCAGAACAGCACTGACTACAAGGGGTA
>JAQWAJ010000291.1 GCA_028707745.1 Bacteroidales bacterium
TGATGGAGGAAGATTACTGATCGGAGTTAAGGACAATGGGATAATCGCCGGTGTGCGATCGGAAGAAGAGTACTACATGATCGAATCGGCCGCTCAGCTTTACTCCAAACCAGAGATCCGGTTCGAATCAAAAGTATGGAAAGAGGAAGGGCGAACAGTGCTTGAAATATGGGTGCCCCCGAGTCTGTTGCGACCACATTATGTCAAGGAAGAGGGCCAGTTATGGCAAGCCTATGTACGCTCGCAAGATGAGAATATTCAGGCTGATGAGGTCATCATAAAGGTTTGGCAAAAACTGAAACAGAAAAAGGGAACCCTTATCCGATATACACCCATCGAAGAAGAGCTTTTCAAGCTTTTCCAATCAAAAGACCAGATTACTTTACGGGATTTCAGAAAGAGTGCCAGAATTACTACCAATCAGGCGGTTGAGACTCTTGCCAACCTAATCGTTCTCAGGATCATAGAACAAGTTGTTACATCGCCTGAATCATTCTTCAGAATAACCCCTGAATAACCAGGAGCTCAGGCATGCCTGAGTCTGAAAATATACCCTGTACCTCGCACCGTTTCAATCGAGACAGATTCCTCGGAGATCAGGTATTTCCTCAAACGGCTCACAAACACATCCATACTTCTGCCCAGGAAATAATCGTTTTCACCCCAAACCTCGGTCAGAATTTCCTCCCTCTTCACCAGTTTATTCTCATGCTGCAGCATATATTTTAATAACATCCCCTCTTTCATGGTGAGCTTGTATATGCCTTCGGGGGTTTTCAATTCCAGCTCCTGGAAATTAAAATCAATCCTGCCGATTTTAAACTCATCAACATCCTGAATACCTGTACGTTTCAATATATTATTAATACGTAAAACCAATTCATCTACCTCAAAGGGTTTGGTGATATAATCGTCGGCACCAATCTTCAATCCCCTGATACGGTCTTCTTTCAGACTCTTAGCTGTTAGAAACAGAAAAGGGATATCACGGTTATGCCTGATGATTTTCTCGGCCAGCTCAAATCCATCCATTTTGGGCATCATTACATCAAGAATGCAGAGAGTGGGAATAACCTTTTGAAACTGCTCCCAGGCCTCCTCCCCATCCCTGGCCAATGCAACAATAAAACCCTGCATTTCTAAGTATTGCGCCAGGATATTGCCCAAATCCGGGTCATCTTCAGCTAACAGTATTCTTATTTTTTCCATGTGCAGGCATATTTATGGTGAATGTACTTCCTTTTCCAATCCGACTGGTAACCTCGACGGTTCCGCCATGTGCTTCCACAATTTGTTTCACATAAAACAGGCCCAATCCCAATCCCTTGACTTTATGCACATTGCCTGTTGAAACCCGGTAGAATTTATCAAATATACGCTTTTGGTCTTCCTTGCTTATCCCGATTCCGTTATCGGTAACAGAAATAATCAGCCGGTCCTCACAGCTCACTTCAAGAATTACGAGCGGTTCCTGAGTACAATATTTGATAGCATTGATAAGCAGATTGTGTAAAGCAACCGTTATCTGGACTTCATCCAGCCAAGCTGTTTTATTGACCAAGCAGTATTTTTCCTCTAATGAGCATTTCCGTTCCTGGCATTCCCATCTGAATGATTCGGCAATTCCTGTAAAGAAAGGTTCCAGTTCGAGTATTCTCCGATCCAGCGAGAATTGTTTCCGTTCCCACATGCTGATCTCCAGTAAATGGTTGATTTGCTTGGTAAGTTGTCGATTCTGCCTGCGGATTACGGTTACAATTTCCCTCGACTTCTCCCGATCGCTTAGTATGGTTTCATTTTCCAAGGTTCGGGTAGCCACAGAGATTGTTGAAAGCGGCGTTTTTAACTCGTGAGTCATGTTATTAATGAAGTCGGTTTTCAATTGCGACAACCGCCTCTCTTCCATCAGATTACGAACTGACAACAGGAAAATAAGGCAAACTATCAATAATGCAAGCACTGCAATGATCAGGCTTGCGGTTACTGCTCTGAAAACCTCCGCCTTTTTATGATCAAAATCAACATAATAATCTATCCCTATTTCATAGTGATCGCCGATAAATGAATAATGGTTTACCGGGATTTGGTTTTTTTTAATGCCCAGAGTATCAGGATATATCCAGGTTGAATCTTTTTTGCTGTTGTATATTGGTATATCGAGGTCATCCCCCAACAGGACGAGGTGAGTAATCCGGAAAATCGAATTGAATTCCGATTCTATTTTCATCTTTTTCAGGTACGACTTCAAAGATCCGTCTACCTTTTGCTTTTCGGTCAAGGTCTTATGGAGTGCAGCCAGCACGTTCTCTTTAAATTTAACGGTATCAGGATCATTATCGTGGAAATACTCTAAAGCCGTTTTAGCCGGAAACTCCATTAAGTAAAACACTCCTCCAAGGCCCGGATTTTCCTCTTTCTTGTTTAAGTAATCCAGTCCTTTCTGCAATATACCCCGGTATCTGAAATCGAATTTTTCAGTTTCAAGATGGTATATGTGGTATACAAAAAATCCTTCAACAGCAATCACAATAAATATTGCCAGCGCAGATAATAATAATATGGACGATTTTTTCTTCATAATTCTGAATAAAAATAGTTTAAATCTGATTGATTATTAATCTTTAACCCGACATTAACCTGGCATTAACGCTGCATGCTTCAATCACGTTGTATTTTTGAATCGGAAAAAGAAACGAAAAAATAATACTCCCATGAAAACAGTAAAATTCATACCGGTGCTTCTCACGCTGTTTGCCACAATGCTCATGCCGGCATTCGGGCAGCACGAAACTGATAAAAAGAAGCAGGAAGAAGCTATGAAGAAACATCAGGAACGTGTGACAATCATCACGAATTCCCAGAAAGGTCTGCAAAAAGCCATGGCTGAATCCATTGCAAATCAGGAAAAAGCGCTGAATAAAAAAAAGGAAATGGGCATTGTGGGTGATGAACAATTTCTCCAGCAAGCAGCAGCCCTGCAAGACTATAAAATGAAGTTGGATGAGCTAAAATCCACTGGTGAAAACTGGGAACCTCAGACTTATTACGGAATTAGCCCGAAAATGAAGTTACAGAATGATGCTTATGGAATGGCAGAATATAGTATTTTTTCAGCTGACCGCGAAAATTCATCATTAAGCATCAGCAAAACGCTGGAAGACGTTACATTCACCACTGATTTCAAATATGATGTTAAGGAAGGCTCTTCAAGGATAAGTTTCTTTGTTACAGGATCCCTGAAAGTTGGTGAACTCAAAATTGTCATGAAAAAACCGGATGAATCGACATTTCAGGAGATCACTATTTCCCCGTTGGCTGATGTAAACTGGAATCAGCAATTTAAGTGGGAAGAGGAAAATGCTGAAGAGTATCTGGGTACCTGGATGATCTCCATTTCAGCTGCCAAGGCCAACGGAACATACCGGGTACAAATCAACTCGAGATAAGTAATCTGTATTTCAATTAAGCCTCAGGCATAAGTCTGGGGCTTTTTTTATTGGAATTCCGCCATTCCATGTTGAACAGCATCTGTCACATCCAATAGCATTTTCCTATCTTTGTTCAGCTAATCATCATTTTAACCAACCATCAACTCAATGCAACTAAAAAATGTTATCATGATCGGGGCAGTATTGTTTGTCGCCGGCATAGTTAAAGCGCAGGAT
>JAQWAJ010000292.1 GCA_028707745.1 Bacteroidales bacterium
CTTTCCTCAGTCCGGCTACTTTCATGGACATCGACGGTCAGTACCGGGGACTCGACCAGAACGACCATCAGGCTAAAGGGTTCACTAATTATACCACATTCTCTTTGTGGGATACCTACCGGGCGCTGCATCCGCTGTTCAACATCATCCAGCCCAAACGCAATGCCGATATGGCCAAATCGATGATGGCCCATTACGATCAGAGTGTGCATAAAATGCTGCCGGTTTGGTCGCATTACGGCAATGAAAACTGGTGCATGATCGGCTATCACGCCGTTCCCGTGCTGGTTGACGCTTACCTCAAAGGCAATCTCGATATGGATCCCGGCAAACTGCTGAAGGCGATGGTCAATACCGCCTCTTACAGTAAATATGACGGGCTCGGATATTATATGATCATGGGCTATGTTCCTGAAGACAAGAACGGTTCGTCGGTTTCAAAGACGCTGGAGTATGCCTATGATGACTGGTGCATTGCCGAGTTTGCCAAAAAGACCGGGAATCAGGCTGTGTATGAACAGTTTAAGGTCCGGTCAGAGAATTATAAAAACGTATATAATGCAGCCACCGGTTACATGCAACCGAAGCTTTCCGACGGCACCTGGAAGAAGGAGTTTAGCACGATGGCCACGCACGACCAGGGGTATATCGAGGGAAACGCCTGGACATACAGTTTATTTGTTCCTCATCAAGTTGATAAGATGATCCAGATGATGGGCGGGCCGAAAACATTTGTCAGGCATCTGGATTCGCTGTTTACCATGAAACTGGATGACTCGTTTTTTGCCAATACCGAGGATATCACCCGTGACGGGCTGATCGGGAACTATGTGCAGGGCAATGAGCCCGGCCATCACATCCCCTATTTATACAATTGGGCCGGAGCTCCGCAGAAAACACAGGAACGGGTAAGGATGATCATGGACACCATGTATCACGATGCTCCGGATGGGCTTTGCGGCAACGATGATGCAGGTCAGATGTCGGCCTGGTACATTTTCAGCGCGCTGGGATTTTATCCGGTTTGTCCGGGCTCCGATCAGTACTCGATTGGCAGTCCGATGGTCAAATCAGCTACCCTGACACTCGAAAACGGAAAAACCCTCGAGATCGAAGCGGTCAACCAGTCGCCCAAAAATGTACATGTTAAAAAGGTTCTCGTCAACGGCAAGGTAATCAACCGCAACTATCTGACCTATGCCGAAATAGCAAATGGTGGAAAAATCACGTACATGATGACCAAATAATATCATGCGAACACACATCAATCTATTCTCAATCAAACGGTTATCAATATTTTCGATACTATGGTTCGGATTACCTGTTTTATTGTTCTGTCAGAATCCGGATTCCTCTGAAGGGATCATCAGTCAATGGATCAAACCCGACTGGGCAAGTGCCGGCCAAATCCGAAAGGAGATCTGGTCAACTGCCAGTATGAACGGCTGCCGGCTGCTGCTTGAAAAATCGGAACAAGGCCTGTTACGGGCTGTTCTAACCACCCCGGAAGGTGCTATTGCTGCCCGGACAGATATCTCCGGATGGAAATCAGGGGAGTGGCATTTTGTTTCGGTCAGCTGGAAAAAATTCAGTACCGAAGCGAGTGGCTGCCTGGTTTTGTGGATTGATAAGGTTGCAAAAGATGGGCCGGTCGTTCCTTACGAGTTTACGATTTCCAATGACATCCGGACGAAAACAGAGAGTCTTCCCCGTTTTCGCGGAGGCAACAGCTTCCTGGGGGGCAATGCTCCGTTCTTTACCTCAGGTCCCTTTAAACTTTATGGTGTTGTTGGGCAGGTTTACCGCGATTATTTCAGGACCGCCCCTTATGAGGCCGTTAAAATAGATCTTGAAAGCACCAGAGTCCCATCGGACCGCCTGGCAGTTGCCGGATTCGGGAAACAGTTGGGATTGCAAGCCATGTTGAATAACCGTTGGGAGCCCGTAACCGAAAATGTTGTCCGGTACAGCCAATGGGCCTATTTCGATGCTAAACCTTATATCAAATGGTCAATTTCGGATTCAGAGGTGGCTTTAGTTGACAGTACGGGCAGAATAAAAGCCTTGAAGCCAGGGAAATGCAGTGTAATTGCGGAATTTCACGGGATGACTGCCACTTATCCGCTCTCGGTGATCAGTCCCGGCAAACCCGACGCAGGAGTAATTTGCATCAGTCTGAGTCCGAGATACCGGAGTGATGACGTTAAAAACAGGCCAGCCGCCGGTGAACTGGTTACCGCTGATCTCCGTTATGGCAATTTCGGGACAACGGATCTTCCCGCCGGAATGAAAATCCGGTTTCAGTTGCTGACCGAATCTACCGGTAACTACCGACCTGATCCGGAAGATAAGCCGGTAAAAACCTATGATTTTGTAACCGATAAAACGTTGCAGCCCGGCGAAGAGTCTAGTTTTAAGGTTCAGTTTACGTTTCCGGGAGAAAGCGCCTGGATGAAGCTGGAGCTGGATCCCGGAAACAGGATCGATGAATTTTGCGAAGCCAACAACAGCATTACTGAGCTTACTGACGCCCGGCCCATACAGTTCGGTTTCAGGCCAAAAGATCTGCAGTCTGGCATCAAAGAGAAGAAAATAAATCACATTGGATCACTAAGTTATTACGACTGGCTGCGTGCCGAAAAGCTCCGGATGGATGTTATGCTCCGTGAAGCCGTATGGCCAACCACGGGGCCGAATGGTGTTGAAGAAGCTTACCGGATTGATACTTATACAAAACTCGCCGGAGGTAATTGGGATCAGGAGCCGTATCAGGAGGAGGCAAACTGGTACGATGGCGGATTTCCGGTTAATGAGGAGGTGAATATTATGTCGATCGACTGTGCCATCATTCATGAATTCGGCCACACCATTCTCAGTCAGCCCGATCTTTATGGTTATCCGGTTAAGGCCTCCAACGTTTTTGTAAAAGACGATGACGGCAAGCCGGTCGCCGGAACATCGCTGATGCCGGTAGTAAGCGGTAAGGAAACGATGCCTGCCTCAGGAGGCATTAATGTGCCCGGATATGTAGGATATCCTTCGCTGATGGACGGGTGCCAGCTCTGGCTTCATCCCTCACAGGCCGGTCATGTGATGTATTATAAAGGTTACCGTCCCGACCGTTTTTGGGGTACACAAGGAAGATTGATTCCAGGTCGGGCCAATTGGCTGATAATCAAAGACATTAACGACAAACCCTTGCGTGATGCTGCTGTTTACGTATATAGCGTTTCACAAGCTCCGGTACAGGACAGTGGAGAAAAATACTTTGCAAACCGTCCGAAATTCACTGGTCAGACCGATGAAGAGGGTCGTTTTGTTTTTCCCGGAGTAACCGATTCGTTGTGGGACGACCCGGAGACAGATGAGGTTGACGGGTCGGTGGAAGTATGGAACCCCTTTGGAACCAAAGTAAGGGAAACCGCTTTTACCCCCAATGTATGGAGTGTTGAAGGATTACTGCTGATCCGCATCGTGTCGGGTGACCGGTCGGAATATCATTTTATGGACCTGACCCAGTTCAATACAGAATTTTTATTGGGGCATACCGTTCTAGGAGCCTACCTGGTACAGACTTCATTGCATCAGGGAGACCAACCGACCTATATCAAACGTGATGTGATCCCGGAACCAATCCGGAGGATAAATAAGAGG
>JAQWAJ010000293.1 GCA_028707745.1 Bacteroidales bacterium
CTTTGAACAATCTTTGGATGGATGTTTCATTATCATGCTGGATGAACCGGTTATTTGGAATGGACAGGTAAACAAAGATGAATTGTTTGAATATGTGTATCATAATCAGAAAGTAACGAGAATGAACAAGGCCATGACTGATCAATATCTGGCCAAAGCGGATGAGATGATTGGCTGGCGTATGGCCGACTTTTTCAAACATGACGAGGAACAGGGAAGGAAAGTTTGGCGCAAGCTGCTGGATCAGGGGCTTTTACACGTTGATACTGAGGAAAGACGTTTGGATGGCTCCCGGTTTTATGTGGAGGGAGAATATCGTTGCATGTATGACAACAAGGGCCGGATCATTGGTAGTTTCGGGCTGCAGCGTGATGTGACCGAACGGAAAAAAAGCCAGCAGCTCATCAATAAAAGGATGATTGCATTGACCCGACCCATTGATGACCCGCAAGGAATCGATATAAACGATCTTTTCGATCTTGAAGATCTTCAACGCATTCAGGATGAATTTGCTGATGCGGTGGGGGTTGCATCGATGATTACCTATCGGGATGGCACCCCTTTAACAAAACCAACCAATTTCTGCCGCCTTTGTAAAGATATTATTCGTCAAACCGATAAAGGAAGACAAAACTGTGCCCATTCAGATGCTATTATCGGTAAAACTACGGATGCGGGCGGTCCGGTTATTCAGCCTTGTTTGAGTGGTGGTCTTTGGGATGCAGGCGCCAGCATTATCGTTGATGGTAAACACATTGCCAGCTGGCTGATTGGTCAGGTGAGAAACGAAGCTCAGGATAATGAAAAGATATTGGATTATGCTGATGAGATTGGATATGACCGCGAGGAATTCAAAAAGGCCCTGGCTGAAGTTCCTGTTATGTCGGAACAGCAATTTACAAAATTATCAAAAGCCCTGTATACCATAGCCAATGAGCTTTCTCTGAGAGCTTATTATAATATGCAGCAGGCCAGATTTATCGTTGAAAAGCAGGAAGTTGAAGCAGCACTGCGGTTAAGCGAAGAAAAATACCGCACTCTGGTTCAATACTCCAGCGACCCGATTTACAGTATTAACCCAAATGAGACCTATCGATATGTTAATGAATCATTTGCGAAATCATTCGGCAAGAATCCGGAGAATATAATTGGAAGAACACCTTATGATATTTTTTCAGAAGAAGAAGCCGAAAACGGCTTGCGTTTGGTCAGGAAAGTGTTTCAGACAGGAGAACGGGGCAGCAGTGACGTAAAAATTGAAACAAGCCCGGGCGAATACAGGTATTTTCTGACCCTGGTGGATCCTATACTGGACGAATCTGGTCAAGTCAATTGGGTGTCTTGTATTTCAAAAGATATAACAGATCGAAAACAAGCAGAAGAAGAGTTACTTCAGGCCAAGGAAAAAGCTGAAGAAAGTGACCGGCTGAAGTCTGCATTTCTGGCCAATATGTCACATGAAATACGCACTCCGATGAATTCAATTGTTGGTTTTGCGGAGTTGTTGGCTGAAGAAGAGGTTAATGTTGAATCGAGGATGAAATTTGCCAAACTCATTGAAAGCGGATCAGAACAGCTTCTTTCACTGGTAAACGATATCATTGATATTTCAAAAATTGAAGCTGGACAACTTAATTTATCACCCACAAAATTTGAGATCAATTCGCTGATTCAGGAGGTGTATCTAATGTTTTCGGCATTGCGGCTCAGAATGGGAAAGGATCAGGTTCATTTAAATACTGATTTATCAGGAATTGACGAAAACACAGAGGTTTTCACTGACCGGAACCGCCTGCGACAGGTATTGATCAACCTGGGACAGAATGCATTGAAGTTTACTGAATCCGGTACCATTACTTTTGGCTGCCAAAAGCAGAATGACAAAACACTCCGTTTGTTTGTGAAAGATACGGGCATTGGAATCTCACCCATGAAGCAGGAACTGATCTTTATCCGGTTCCGTCAATTGGACGATACCTGTGGTCGGGCCACAAGGGGTACCGGGCTTGGGCTGGCAATCTCAAAAAACCTGGTAACCCTGATGGGCGGCGAAATTGGTGTGGAATCAGAACCCGGTACAGGATCTGATTTCTGGTTTACGCTACCCATGAAAATGAACCCGAACTAGTTTGTCTTTCTGATCAGATTGAATTCATTATAGAGTCCGAACTTCAGGAATTGATATTCTGTTCCTGCAGGTTGTTTCACGGGACCCTGATTCCAGCTGTAAGGACCGTCCATCCAGCCCGATTCAACTGTATGGTGGTATCCCAATGTACTTTTCAGGCTACCGGTCACCCTGACGTCAATGCGGTTTTCTCCTTTCTGAATAAATCCGGTTACATCCAGTTCATAAGGGTTCCAACCGATGATACCGGCATTTTTACCGTTAATCAGGACTTCGGCAACTGTACCTCTCCAGGAGTCAAGCCGGACCAAGAACTTTCCTGAAATATCATCCAGAGTATAGTTTCGGCTGTAAGAAACCTGATTGCTATAAAACGGGATACCGCCATCTTTCCAGGAACTCATTCGGGGAGATTCTGACGGTTTGATCAAAAATCCCTTACTGGCACTTTCGAGGTTGAAATCGCCCAGAATGTAAATAGGCATAAGCTCTGAAAATACGGTCATCTTTGGTGCAGACAGCTCAATGAAGTTCTCTCCTTTTTTGACTAGGTCGCCGATCTGATAAACCGGGAAGTGGCGGTCGAGCCACCACGACCCGCTAACAGGTGTGATTTCCTTGCCATTCAGCATAACCTTCCATTGATCGGGCCTTTCAATAACCGCCTGCAAAGTCTTAACCGCCTCATCAGTCAGTGACGGATCGATGGTAAAATGATATCCGGCTTTAAACCAGGAATCACTGGTGAAATGATCCATATCCAGATATTGCCGTTTATATTGGATTTTATGCTCCCAGGGATTGCCGGTTTCCAATCCTGATAATTCAAAGAGCTTCCTCATGGCTGTCATGAAGTACATATTGTCGCTCCTGAAGGATTTTGTCTGCAGATCAAGATAATCCAGGGTCAGAACATTTGGAGAGAGTCGCTTCGATTCTATCTCGCTACTTGATTTGACAATACTTTGATTGTTAAGGTTTTCAATCTTTTCTTTGGTGAAAGCATGGTTCTGACTTGCAAAAAACAAACGGCTGCCTCCGGGTGGGATAGTTGCTTTAAAGGCAGTCAGTTTGCCTTTTCTGGAATAATCGACCGGAATGGGTAGTCCGTTGATCAGATTGATTTCTGACAGGTAACGTCCCTTGATTTCAATTCCGGCTTCTGCAGGCTCTTTAAGATTTGAGTTTACAATGAACAGCAGCTGACCGTCATCTAAAATTCTTCTTTGATGGAAAAGCTGGCCTTTTGAAAGGTCGGTTTGTTTTACGCTGATATCCGGATTGGTCAGGTATTGCCTGATGTGAGATGATTCCATGTCATTGCCTTTTATCCAGTTAACAGGATATTTGGCAGCCAGCTCTTTAATGGCATTGCTTGGGCATGCATCAAGATAATCGATTGAATCAGAAAAGCTCAGAATGGTATAGCCGTCAGCGATATATTTTTTAAGAAAATCTAAAGTGGAGGTTTCTATATTTCTGATGCCGGGTGGCAGAATGATATGATCGTAAATTCGAT
>JAQWAJ010000294.1 GCA_028707745.1 Bacteroidales bacterium
ACCTGGTGCAGTTCCGTTTGTTCATGTTTGATGAACCAGGAGCCCACCACGATGATCAGAAACATCAGGATAAACTGGGCAATCAGTTTCCGGTTTTCACGGATCAGGGTAAAATGGTCCTTGAAAAATGAATTCAATCGCTCTTGCTGGGGTAAGGCGTTTTCCATATCACTAAAATTTGATCAAAATTAGCTAACCTATGCCACAGATGTCATACTCATTCCATAATCCGTTTCGAAATGATGATTTCCGGAACCGGTTTCTGTATCCTTTCTGCCGGGTTTTTTGTCAGGAAAGTGTTCAGGCAGGCGCAACTCTGGCCGAGAGTTTGTCTTTTACCGTACGATAATTTCACCCAGCTTATAATAGCCATCGGCAGATCTTCGGCTGGGTTTTAAAGCTAACCGAATGGCGATTTCTTCGCCGTAACCAGGATCAAACAGGCCAATTTTGATATCATATTTGCCCGATTCCAGTGTAGCCGGGAGGTTAAGCGTATATTCCTCACCAACAATACGTTCCGGCATCCAGGTGCGGTTATTGGATTCGGTCAGGGCAAGAACCGTTTGTTTACCGGTCACTTGATCCGTTAGTTGCAGCCGCAGATCGTAATGATGGTAAGCCGGAGCGACGCCATGATTTTCCCAGGTCATCCTGAGATAATTATGCGTGGAGTATTTGCGCAGGGTATCCGGCAGAACCGCATATTTCGGGAAGTACCAGTAACCGCATTTGTTGGCAAGTCTTTTGGCAAGTTCGGGGTTTTCAGACAGCCACTCCCGGGGCCAGTGATGGAATGAGATAAAGGAAGCATGTGTTTCTTCGATTCCTTTTTCAAAACGCTTCCCGTTGTCCCAGAAGTCGTTCCGTTTTATGATGGAATAGTGCTCAGATTCCAGGACCACCGGAATGTTGTCCCATACCAGATTAAAAATTTCAGGGCTTCTGATAGTTGAATAGCCAAAACCCAGTTTAGCATACCAGTTTACACACGAGCTGTCATCCCTGAAACCCAGATGGTTTTTCATGGCGCAGGCAAGGATTTCATCATCCGCCCCGTCATCGGCATTTCGCTGCCCCATATAATCGTCGCTCAATATGAGGACGTTATCCGGGTAACATCTCCGGTACATTTCGATATGCTTTTTAACAACCCACACAGGCACATCGTACCAGCCCGAAGCGGATGTATGTCCTTCGCCCCATTCACCGATGCTGCCAATATCAATATACTCAAGCCAGGATTTATGGGCATATCGTGCAGCAAAGGCTTTGTGAAAGTTTTCCAGTTTTTCCAAAAAGATGGGATCACCGTAATCGGGAGCCCAATTTCCAGATTTTGATTCTTTTGGGAATGAGCCTTTGGCACCAGCCTGCATGACCCATTTTGGGGTGGCGAAAATAAGATTATCAGTCTCTTTGCAGGTAATCCGGAAAGAAATTTTATATCCGTGGGCCACCCATCTGTCGATCACGGTATCGATAATTTGCCAGTTGTATTTGCCCTCTTCCGGTTCGAGGTAGGACCATCCTAGACGTAAGTAGATATTACTTAAGCCCGGGAAATCTTCCAGATAATCGTCCGGTTTTAAGCGTGTTCCGTATTGTGAGATACCGTTATCGAAGAAATGCAGCTCCCAGCCTTTGTGCGGGTTTTTACAGACGATCTCGCTGTCCCAATATTTCTCCATATTATACATTGTCCTCGTTTTATAGGCACCCCGGCCCTCCTCATTGGCATCGGCGGATTGCTGAGCAACGGCGGGTTGGGTTATGGACAAAAATGCCAGGCCCATCAGGATCAGATGTATTAATTTCATGGTTATCCGGTTTTTTTGCGGTTCAAGGCAAGTTATCGAAATTATTCGTGACTTTGTATCCCGGAGGGTGCGATCATGTACCTTGTGCGAAAATAAAACGGGGATGAATTTTTATACCATAAGATATTCGAAGTTCAGGGCAGATCTGTGTAAAATGGAGATGGAGTATCTTTTTGGGCAGGAATTGAAGGAGAAATATTTCTTTTCTGACCGGTTGATCGAGCCTTCGCGAAGTCCGTTCATCAAAGAGCGGATATCGGTTATTTATGAAGGCGACTCGCTGGATTCGCTGGTTGAGCAGGTTTTGGAAAATCATCTGGCCGCCGAAAATTTCAAGGTTATTTACCCGGATTATGAGGATGCGAGCGAGCATTACCAGGATCGCCTGCAGAGTGAGAGAGAGCTTGGGGCGGCGATTGACGGGGAGGCTGACATTCGCCATCCGCAGATCATTTTCGGAGTGACCCATGTAGGTTGCCGGTGGTACTTCGGGATGTACACCCGAAACGATTACCTATGGCATCATCATGATAATAAGACACATACCTATTCAAACTCGCTCGATTTCAGGGTGGCCCGTTCGCTGGTCAATATCGGGGTAGGTGCCGATACCACGCAAACGGTCATCGATCCCTGCTGCGGAATCGGAACCGTGTTGATCGAGGCGCTCTCGATGGGGATTGATGCCAGGGGGTATGAGATCAATGCGCCGGTGGCTTATGGAGCGCAGAAGAATTTGTCTTTTTTCGGTTATCCGGATGTGATCACTTCGGGGGACATGCACACCATTGAGGAGCACTTTGATGTGTCGATCGTGGATATTCCGTATGGGATTTATTCGGCTGTCACGGCTGAAGAGCAGCTGGAGATTATCAGAACGGCCCGCCGGATCTCTGACCGGATGGTACTGGTGACGTTTGAGAATATGGATGACATGATCAGGGAGGCTGGATTTGAACTGAAAAGCAAGGTGGAGGTATCGAAGGGGCAGTTTGCCCGTTATGTCAATGTTTGCGAATAATCCTATCGATTTAAATGATATAGCCTGATTATCTGATCATTACCTTGCCTTCTGCCATGGTTTTTGATTTGGATATCCGGTAGTAATAAAATCCGCCGGCGATTTCACTGATTGGTAACTGCAACCTGCTTCCTGAGATCGTTTTAGAAAGGACTTTTCTTCCCTGAACATCGAACAGATCAAACCTGGCTTCTTCAAGCGGCTGGCCTGATTCGATAATGATCACACCGGAGGCCGGGTTGGGGAAAACCTTTATCTGGCTGACCGTTGGCTGGTCGATACCTGAGCTGAAATCGGAATAGTTATAAATGGCCCGCACAACAGGAATAAACTCATTGGTGTCTTCATCCCAGAAGTAAACGGTTTCGTTGTTCAGCATGTGAATGAACATGGGGTAATTAATCCAGAAATCGGGCAGGATCAGACTACTCCGGGAGAAGGAAGCATCGCAGGTAAATCCATACTTATATGAGGGTGCCCAGCGGTCGGTTGTCCACCTGTAATCCGTCTCCGTAACCGGGTCGTTGTAAAGGTCGTAGATGATATCATGTTTTTCTGAAGGGTCCCAGGTGCTGCCGGTATTATTCCAGGTATATCTGGTATAAAGGATGAGATTGTTGTTGCCATCGTAAGCGGAGGTATCTCTGCTCTTGTTTATCCAGGAGCCGGATGTGCTTTCCCAGGAATAGTCGTGGGAGTCTGTTTCCAGATTACTGGTGTTATAGCTGTTTTCCACTTTGTAGGAGTTGGCCCATTCACCGGTCTGGCTGCCTGGAAGAAGTGTGGTGATTTTCAGTAGGTTA
>JAQWAJ010000295.1 GCA_028707745.1 Bacteroidales bacterium
CTCATATTTCTGACGTTTGCCAGATCCGTCCAAAGCCTGAAAGAAGTTGGTCTTGTTATTTCCGGAGACAATCTGGTCAGGCTTCACCTCCAGCTGTACCATGGTTGGTTTTACCGATCGGGCCTGAACACCCTGGCGAAGGGCGGTTGGCAAAAATCCTTCATTGGCGATTTCGGCTTTAATCCGAAAAAGGCCGCCTCCTTCGTTGATGACCTCTGTTTTGGCGATTTTGATCTCGGCAAAGAGAGTTGACAGATAGAGGGCGAATTGTGCATGACTGTTTCCCAGTTCTTCAATTTTGGCTGCCGGCGGGTTCGATATTTCCATTGGGGTGAAGCCACCGACTTCCACCTCTTTAAAATCAGGATGCTTAACGGGCTCCCATTTGACAAAGCCATTGATATGGGCTTCTTTGAGATATTTCAGATACGTAGCGTCGATGCCGGGAGTCGGTGCTGCAGGTTCCTGCTGACCGTTTTGGGGGCCTGCGCCACCCATGTTCCGAGCTGGTCCTCTGCCCGGACGCCGGTTGGTGTCGGCCGGAGTTTCAAAACCCCATCCCGGAGTTGAAAATGCCGGTACCCCTAATTGATAATAAGCGTATTGAAAGAATGCGCCTTCGGGGTTTCGCAAAACCGGCTGGGTTTTGATGCCCGTCAGCTCTTTATATTTCTCACTGATTTTGTTAAAATATTCAAGATCAGAGGTATTAATCGATGTTGCTGCTGTTTGCGCCGGACGTTGATACCGGCTGGATGTCTGTGATTGAGCACCGGGTCCTCCTGTCATTCCGCCTCCGGGAAAGTCTCCCATCATGAATCTTCCACCCCGACCGAAACGTCCACCTTCAGAGATCATTCCGACTCGTGAAGCCTGGGCAACAGAGGCTTGTGCAAAATGAATCAGGTCAAGCGGACGATCTGTGTTCAACATCCCCTTGCTGGTCGGCGGAACAATCAGGTTATCGCTCTCTCCGAAAGTCATGACCATAGCCACATTTTTATGCGCAAGCATCCATTCGATCACAGCCCGGGTTTCCACCTCGGAAGCCATATAACGGCCCGCGTTTTCTTTGTAATAGGGATAGGCATGCAAAAAGTTCCGGTTCAGATCGGTTCCGCCAGCCGGGTCTTCATTGATAAATCCATCTTTATCATTATCAATGCCTTCGTAAAATATCGAGTATTCACCCCGTTCCCCTTTTGCCGGATCGGCTTTCTTCATCAGCAGGGGCTCATCGCGGTCGATGCAGTAAATACCGTTGTCGTCCTTCACCCGCATAAAGGTGATCAGTCCATCATGATTCAGATCTTCAGGACCATCTTCGTCGAGCCGGGCGTCGTTATCGGCGTCAAATGCCGTTGAATTTGTCTTTCTGCCTGTGATAACCTGGCCAAACTGGGCTTCGGCGCCATCGGGATTCACCCGGGGCATGATGTAAAACACATGATTATCTAGACTGGCCCTGATTTCATCGTTGTTGTCACATCCATTTACCAGATAACGGGCAATTTCGAGGGATAAGCTGCTCCCGATGAGATGATCGCCTTCGAAATTGGCTGCGATCAGGATTCCGGGACGCTCAGTAATGGGTGTTGCACCGGCTTTGGCGATTGTTAGCACCCAGATATCACGGCCTTCGGAGGTTTTACCGAGCGACTCAACACTGACTAAATCCTTGCGGGTACTGGGCAGGGACTTAACGGCCTGACTCAGTTCGTCATAGTTCAGGTATTTCCCGGCGGTTTGCGAAAAGCCGGTGTTCAACGGGCAGAATAGTGCTGTCAATGACAGGAAAAAGCAGCAAAACAGCTTTTTGCTCATCGTAAAAATGTTGTGGGAAATCACGGGTCCTCCTTTTATAGGTTAGGTATAAATGCGAGATGCCAACTTAAGGAAAAGCCGGCATCTCATCAGTGTTTATTAACATCTTTTAACGTTAGTGACTGTCCCTGATCGCTTTAAACATCGCCTCCACGTTTTCTACCGGAACATTGCCTTGTATGTTGTGAATCGTGTTAAACACGAATCCGCCACCCGGACTGAAAATTTCGATTCTTTCCCGCACTTCACGGTAAACATCGTCGGGGGTGCCATAGGGGAGCGTTTTCTGTGTATCGACTCCGCCGCCCCAGAAAACGATCTCTTTTCCGAACTCATTTTTAAGCTCCCGGGCATCCATCCCTTTAGCCGAAATCTGAACAGGATTCAGGATGTCAAATCCGGATTCGATAAAATCCGGGATGAGATCCCTGATAGCGCCACACGAGTGTATGAAGGTTTTCCAGTTTGATTTCTGATGGATTCTGTTGTTAACCTCCTGATAGAATGGTTTATACAGATCACGGTAGGTGTCCGGGGAGATGAGTGTGCCCGTTTGGGTGCCGAAATCGGTTCCGCTAACCATGGCAACGTGAACGCTGTCGCCCATGATCGCAATCAGGGTATCGAGATTCTGGAGTGCGATTTCGCACTGTTTTTCGAATATGGAATATACATAATCACGTCTCATCAGCGGAGACATGTACCACTCCTGGATATCGCGTATTCCTTTGGGATGTTTCAGGAAAGGGGCGGGAACCAATGCAATATCGCCAAATGCGGTTCCGGGCACCGAGAGCAGGCTTCCGTAATCCGGATTCCGGTCGATATGCTTTTTGCGGTTCCGGTAGTAATTGATATCCTCCTGTGTGAATAGTGTGAACTCCTCGGTATTGTCGGCTACGTTCAGATTGTCTTCATCGATGGGGTCCTGACGGATAATGGTGTCAAAAAACAGTCCGTCTTTTGGCATCCGGGCGCTTGGCCCCACCGACATGTCTCCTTCGGGATAGGCCAGCAGATCTCCTTTTTCGCGGTCGACCGTGAAATTCAGGTTATGATGGATCATGACCTCGGTACCGTCGAACAATCGGAATGGTTTCCAGGTGCCGTCCTCATCGGTTCCGAGCAATGATTTCCGGGCAGGTGTGCCGATGACATCGATTCCCAAAGCATCGCGCAAACCCGGATCGATCTCGCCGAGCATCTGGTAAGGTTCGATGATTTTTACCCGATAATCGTGCTGTCCGAATGTTCTCTGCCACAATTTGCTGATGATGGAAACGTGTATGCCGGTTACCGAGGTTGCGCCGAAATCCACACAAACACGGTCGGGTTCCTGATGGTTTAAGGTCAGAAGTAGTCGTTCTTTACTAGTCATTATCGATCGATTTTAGTTGAAACAGTTTGAATTCAGATTTTCTGTGCTCCTTTTCCATAATCCTGCGGATCTGGTTAATCACTTCTGGATATTGAGCTGCGACATTCTTTTGTTCCATGATGTCGTCGGTCAGATTGAAGAGTTGAATGGAGGTGTTGCCCTTTTGGATATTTTCCCGGATACCTTTCCAGGCGCCCAATCTGACTGCCTGTTGTCCGCCGTATTCAGGGAAATCCCAAAACAGATACTCATGTTCCTGCTGCTCCGGTTTTCCGGTCAACGCACGAAGGAAACTGATGCCGTCAGTTCCTGTTGGTTCTTCCAATCCGGCAACTTCGCACAGGGTAGGCAGGACATCGTAGAAGCAGGAAAGCAGATCGCTTTTGGAACCGGGTTTTATCCTGCCGGGCCATGCAGCAATCATGGGCACCCGGATGCC
>JAQWAJ010000296.1 GCA_028707745.1 Bacteroidales bacterium
CTTTTCATCGAAAGAATCTCCGAAACGTTTACGCGCTTTTTCGATTTCCTTTTCGATCTTTCCCTCCATTTTCGCCATCTCGTCCTCGATCAGAACATCGGCCCGATATCTCTTTTTTGAGTCTTTGTTATCGATAAGCGGATCGTTGAAGGCATCCACATGCCCCGATGCTTTCCAGATCGTGGGGTGCATGAAAATAGCGGAGTCGAGACCCACCACATTTTCATGGAGCAGAACCATCGAATCCCACCAGTACTTTTTTATATTGTTTTTTAACTCAACGCCATACTGACCGTAATCATACACTGCGCTCAAACCGTCATAAATGTCCGACGACTGGAAAACAAAGCCGTACTCCTTACAATGGGAAACCAGCTTTTTAAAAACTTCTTCTTGATTCATATTAATCTATCGGTATATCAGGTTTCAAAAATAGGCTAATTCCGTAATTAATCCGATTTTTGCACCGATGGAACACAAAACAGATTTTTTGGTAGTAGGCAGCGGGCTCGCAGGGATGTCCTATGCGTTGAAGGTTGCCGAATTTGGAAGTGTCATTTTACTCAGCAAAACCACGCTTGACGAAACCAATACCGCACTGGCACAGGGCGGGATCGCATCCGTAACCTATGCCCCTGACAATTTGGAGAAACATGTGCAGGACACGCTGATTGCCGGCGACGGACTGTGTAATGAAAAAATCGTGCGGATAGTGGTTAACGAAGCTCCTGAACAGATCCAGTCGCTGATTGAGTGGGGCGCTCTTTTTGATAAGGCTCCCGACGGCAAGTTCGATCTGAACCGCGAAGGCGGACACTCTGAACGCCGGATATTGCATTACAAAGACAGTACCGGGGCCGAGATCATGCGTGCACTGCTGGCCAGGGTAAAATCCCATCCGAATATCACGATCATGGAAAAGTCATTTGCGCTCGACCTGATCACACAACATCATCTGGGCAGGCCTGTTTTTCGCGGAAATCCCGACATCGAATGTTATGGCGCCTATACTTATGACATCGAACACAACCGGGTGGATACCATCCTTTCAAAAGTCACCATGCTGGCTACCGGCGGAAGCGGGTATATTTACCAAACCACCACGAATCCTCCGATTGCCACGGGCGACGGTATAGCCATGGCCTACCGGGCAAAAGCTTATGTGGAGAATGTCGAATTCTACCAGTTTCACCCAACCAGCCTCTACAACCCCGGCGAAAGACCGTCGTTCCTGATTTCAGAGGCAGTCAGAGGCCTGGGTGGCATCCTGAAAACACAGGATGGCGCTGAATTCATGAATAAATATGACCCGAGGGGTTCGCTGGCGTCGAGAGATATCGTTGCCCGGGCCATCGATACCGAAATGAAAAACCGGGGAGAAGACTTCGTACTCCTCGACTGCACCCACATCGATCCCGAAAATTTCGAGGCCCATTTCCCGAATATTTATAAAAAATGCCTCTCGATCGGATACGATATGCACAAGGTGCCGATTCCGGTGACCCCGGCTGTACACTATTTCTGCGGTGGCGTTCGCACCGATGAAAACGGCCAGACCACCATCCGCAACCTGTATGCTTCAGGTGAAGTGGCCTGCACCGGCCTGCATGGCGCTAATCGTCTGGCTTCCAATTCACTGCTCGAAGCGCTGGTTTTCTCCAACCGGGCAGCCATCGATTCAACCCGCAAAATTTCAGCACTGAAATTCCAGGAAGGCATTCTGCCCTGGAACGATGAAGGCACCCGCAATCCTGACGAAATGGTGCTTATTACACAGAGTACCAAGGAGTTGCAGGAAATCATGACCAACTATGTGGGAATCGTCCGCACCAATGCCCGTATGAAAAGAGCTCTCGACCGGATCTATATTCTTTACCGGGAAACCGAGGACCTCTATTCACAGTCGAAGGTATCCGTCAAACTCTGTGAACTGCGCAATGCCATCAAAGTAGCATACCTGATCGTGAAACATGCACGGCAACGCAAAGAGAGCCGCGGGCTGCACTACAATCTGGATTATCCGAAGAAGAACAGGGTGGTGTAAAGAGTGACGAGTTACGAGTGACGGCTTTCAGAACTTTCTGAACCCGATGATCTCCCTCACGTCTATCAAGGTTGCCGATGCGCTGATGCGTGCTTTTTCGGCTCCCATGCTAACGACTTTGGCGAGATAGGCATCATCGCTCTGGATTTCAAGAATCCGCTCACGGATCGGAGCGGTGAACTGGATGATATCTGCAGATAATTGCTTTTTCAGATCGCCGTAACGGATCTGGCATTTTGCATATTGTTCGCGGTAAAAGGCAACCGTCTCCGGAGTACTGGCAACCTCCATCAGCTTAAACAGATTCTCAATGACCTCGGGCGGAGTCTGGTTCATTTCAGTAGGACCGGCATCGGTAACCGCCTTCATCACTTTCTGGTGAATGGTTTTGGCATCATCGGCCAGGTTTATGGCATTGCCTTCGGATTTCCCCATTTTTCCAGATCCATCGAGACCCGGAATCTTCACCAGGTTCTTGGCATAGGTAAATCCTTCGGGCTCCGGAAAATAATCGGTTCCGTAAATCTGGTTGAATCTTTTGCCAAAGCGGCGTGCCATTTCGATATTCTGCTCCTGATCCTTCCCGACCGGCACCTTGTTTGCTTTGTGGATCAGGATATCGGTAGCCATCAGAACCGGATAGGTGAGCAGCCCGGCATTAACATTATCTGGTTGTTTTCTGATCTTCTCCTTAAAGGTGGTGGTTCGCTCGAGTTCACCAATATAAGCGTTCATGTTCATCAGCAGGTACATCTCGGCAATTTCCGGAATATCGCTCTGCACATAAAGCGTGCATACTTCAGGATCGATCCCGCAGGCAAGATATTCTGAAAGAACCGATTTCACATTGGCATGAAGATCGCCCGGATGCGGATGCGTGGTCAGTGAGTGCCAGTCGGCAACAAAAAAATAGCAGTTATACTCATGTTGCATCCTGACAAAACTCTTGATTGCGCCAAAATAATTCCCGAGATGGAGGTTGCCGGTCGACCGGATTCCGCTAAGTACGATCTGTTGCATGCTGATATTGTTCTAAATAAACGGTCGCAAAGATAGAAATTCCTCCTTTAGTCTGGTTTGATTACCTTTGAAACGATAAATCAGCGAGGAAGATTACGATATGGAAACAACACGTCAATTAAAAATAGCACGGCTCATTCAGAAAGAATTAGCCGAATTCTTCCGTGGCAACACGGAATTAAGCGGTCAGGGCAACATGATATCCGTAACCCAGGTCAGGATCAGTCCCGACCTGAGCCAGGCCAGAGTTTACATCAGCGTTTTCCCTTCGGCAAAAGCCGAAGAGATTGTCAAACTACTTGAAAACCAAACCAAAAGGATCCGGTATGAGCTGGGCCAGAAGATTGCCAAACAGGTCAGGATCATTCCTGAGCTCCGGTTTTATGTAGATGATTCCCTGGATTATGTAGATCGCATCAGTGAACTGCTGAAATAATGAACCTGCCCTTTTTTATCGCTTTCAGATATTTCAAGGCACGCCGTTCGAGGCACATTATCAATTGGATATCCCGGATATCGATAGCCGGGATTACGCTTGGCACGATGGCCCTGATCATCGTGCTATCGGTTTTTAA
>JAQWAJ010000297.1 GCA_028707745.1 Bacteroidales bacterium
TCCTGGCCGCGGTTATGTTGCTTCTCCAGAAGCAGATACAATTTATTCAGTCCATATTTCCAGGTTCCGTATTTCTCCTGATAATAAGAAACCGGTTTCAGCAGCCTGATCAGGGCCACTCCGCATTCATGTTTGATCGGGTCGCTCATATACTTTTTTTTCTCCTGATTACTTCCATTGCAGCCCCGGCAATGTGTCGGGACTTCATCTTGTATTTATCCATGAGTTCGTCCGGCTGACCTGACTCTCCGAACAGGTCCGGCATTCCGATGAATGCCATCGGAACAGGGTTGTTCCTGACCAGGCATTCGGCCACTGCGCCTCCCAGTCCGCCAATTATCTGATGCTCTTCGGCAGTGACAATGGCTCCGGTATATCCGGCCATTTCTATGATCATTTGTTCGTCGAGTGGTTTAATGGTGTGCATATTCACTACCGATGCCTGAACGCCTTGTTCAGCCAGTATTTCGGCCGCCTCAAGCGCTTCCCATACCAGGTGGCCGGTGGCAATGATCGCAACATCTGCTCCTGCGCGGAACAGCTGTGCCCGGCCAACCTTGAATTCCAGGTCGGGTGTGGTAAACTCAGGCACCGATTCCCTGCCGAACCGGATATATACCGGCCCGTTCACCTGCTGCACGGCAGCGATTACGGCATTGCGCGCCTGAGCAGCATCGCAGGGTGAGAGAATCGTCATATTTGGCAAAACCCTCATCACGGCGATATCTTCCAATGCCTGGTGGGTGGCCCCGTCGGGGCCCACAGAAATGCCGGCATGGGCACCACCGATTTTAACATTCAGATTATTGTAGCAAACTGAAACCCGGATCTGGTCAAGCGTTCGCATGGCCGAAAAAACTCCGTAGGTCGCCATAAACGGCACCTTACCTCCGAGCGCCAGTCCGGCTGCCACACCCATGATATTCTGCTCGGCAATGCCGAATGAGAAGAAACGGTCAGGGAAAGCATCCCTGAAGAAGTTCATCCCCACTGAATTGGTAATATCAGCGCCGATCGCCACCACGCGTGGATCCATGGAACCGATATCCCGCAGCCCTTCGCCGAAGCCAGTACGAGTTGGCCGGTGTCCTTTCAGAGTTAAGTCGGTTTGTATCATGATAATCCTTGCAATTGGCGGATAAATTCATCTCTTTGAGCTGCATCCGGCACCGCCCCGTGCCATTTATAGTTCCCTTCAATTTCCGGAATTCCTTTGCCCATCAGGGTTTTTGCCAGTATTACAACCGGTGAGGTCACCGCCACACGATCAGCCTCCCGAAAAGCACGTAGGAGAGCCTCTGTAATATTTCCGTCACACTCGACAACCTGCCATCCAAAGGATTCGAATTTCCCGCGCAAAGGCTCCAGATTCATGACACGGTCCGTGCTGCCGTCAATCTGCAGCCCGTTCCGGTCAACAATCATCCTGATATTGTTCAGTTTATGGTGAGCGGCGCTCATGGCGGCTTCCCAGATCGAACCCTCCTGTAACTCCCCGTCTCCATGGATGGAATATACTTTCCAGCTCTGTCCGTCAATTTTTGCCGATAATGCCAGCCCAACCGATACCGATAACCCTTGGCCGAGTGATCCCGACGAAACTTCGATCCCCGGCAATCCGCGGTCGCGTGCCGGATGCCCCTGCAAGCGCGATCCCAGCTTACGCAGGGTCAGCAACTCCTCTTCCTGAAAATATCCTGATTTGGCCAGTGTCGCATATAACACAGGCGCCACATGCCCGATCGACAAAATCAGCCGGTCGCGCAAGGGCCATTCAGGCTCCGATGGCCGATGGTTTATCTCGTTGAAATAGAGTACAGCGAAAATGTCAGCCAGCCCCAATGACCCGCCCAGATGACCGGATCCTGCCGCCGAAAGGGATTCAACAACCCTGATCCGGATATCCCTTGCCATCTTGGAGAGGAGATCCGTGTCGGTTATCTTTTTATAAACCATAACGTTATTATTCCTGGGTGAGACGCTCCTGAACGAGGTAGGCCTGCGGAAATTGCGAGATCAGCATCTGCTTGTACCGATAGGCATCCTCTTTGGTGCGGAATTTACCAACCATCGTCAGAAAATCGGGTTCCCGGTAAGAAACGGATACATTCAACGACAGATGGCTGAACGAATTTTCGTATTCGGCTTTTGCCTGATTGGCTTTCGACATCACACGACCTTTATAGATTAGAATTCTCCAACCCTTGACGCCGTTAGTTTTATTGAACTCGATATGCTTGCGGAGAATACTGGTGAGCCGGGGGTCCTGAACAATCTTGATATTGCCTGAATTATGACCGGCTTCGAGCCGGTTGATAATCAGTTTGGATGAATCCGTCATTACCGTCGTCCCGATCTCTTCCTGTGCAATAACAGACATTGGCAAAAGCAAGATAATCAGTAATATAAAACGAAATATTTTCATCTGTCGCTGAACAATCCGATCGGTTTTGAACCCCGCAAATGTACTAATTTATCCTGTTATCTTTGCAGCCGATCAAAACGCAGACGATCATGCCAAAAGTATATATTGAAACGTACGGATGCCAGATGAATGTAGCCGACAGTGAGACAGTCGCATCCATACTGACCGCAAACGGATATGAAATGGTGGACGATATGGAGGTTGCCGATGTGATTCTGGTGAACACCTGTTCGGTCCGTGAAAATGCAGAGACCCGGGTTTACGGGCGGCTGGCCGTATTCCGCCATTTGCGCAAGAAAAAACCCTCCATGGTGGTGGGCGTACTGGGCTGTATGGCCGAGCGCATCAAGGAAAACCTGATTGCCGAACATGGAGTGAACCTGGTGGCCGGTCCCGATTCATACCGGACGCTTCCGGACCTGCTCGCTCAATCGTCGGCCACCGGAAATGCCATCGATGTTGATCTGAGCACGGTGGAAACCTATGCAGGCATCTGCCCCACCCGTCTCGAGAGCAACGGAATATCCGGGTTCGTGACCATTACCCGGGGATGCAATAATTTCTGCACCTATTGTATCGTTCCTTACACCCGCGGACGCGAACGGAGCCGCGACCCCCAGGACATTCTGAATGAAGCGCGCGACCTGGCATCCAGGGGCTACACGGAACTGACCCTGCTGGGCCAGAATGTGAACTCCTATTCATTCCAACCAGCATCAACCGAAGACCCATCAGAAAGCGAAACCTGGGATTTTCCGACGCTACTCGAAGAGGTTGCCCATGCAGTACCCGGCATGCGCATCCGTTTTACCACCTCTCATCCCAAGGATATGTCGGATGAAACTCTCCGGGTAATTGCGCGCAACACCAACATCTGCAAGCATATACACCTGCCGGTTCAATCAGGTAGCAGCCGGATTCTGAAACTCATGAACCGCAAATATGACCGTGAATGGTATCTGGGCCGGATAAAGGCAATCCGGGAGATCATTCCCGACTGCGGAATCTCCACGGATATTTTTTGCGGATTTCCCACCGAAACGGAAGAAGATCATCAGGATTCACTGGCACTAATGAAAGAGGTAAGATTCGATTCCGCGTTTATGTTTAAATATTCCGAAAGACCGGGAACTTACGCTTCAGGGCACCTGCCTGATGATGTGCCTGAAGAGGTAAAATCCCGCAGACTCTCTGAAATAATCAATCTTC
>JAQWAJ010000298.1 GCA_028707745.1 Bacteroidales bacterium
AGAGCCTGTCCGGCTGACATGAATATTGTAGAACATTTAACCTCAATTGCAGCACAATAATATGGAGCAGCAGAACATATACCAGCCTTATCTGATGGAGATTGAAAAGATCACCGAAGAGGCTCCGATGGTTAAAACTTTCCGGTTGAAATTTGCCAATGATGCAGAAGCAGAGAACTTTTCATTCAGAACCGGGCAATTTGGTGAGTACTCCGTTTTTGGTGAAGGGGAATGCACTTTTTGCATCGCCTCGCCTCACACCCGGAAAGGCTATATCGAATGTACATTCAGGGAAGCCGGCAGAGTGACTTCAGAACTGGCCAAGCTGAACGAGGGTGACACCATGGGCTTCAGGGGCCCGTTCGGAAATGTTTTCCCGATTGATGAGTGGAAAGGCAAAAACCTGCTTTTCATCGCCGGTGGAATTGCCTTACCCCCGATGCGGAGCGTCATCTGGTCGTGCCTCGATCAGCGGGATCAATTCAAGGATATCACCATTCTTTATGGAGCCAAAACAGTGCAGGATCTGGTTTATAAGGAAGAGCTGGCCGAATGGAAAACCCGTGATGATGTTAAGCTGGTTACCACCGTCGACCCGGGAGGTGAAACTCCCGACTGGACCGGTGAAGTTGGTTTTGTTCCGTCGATCCTCGAAAAGATGAAACCGGTTTGTGAAAACACGATAGCCATTGTGTGCGGTCCCCCGATCATGATCAAATTCACTTTCCCGGTACTCGAAAAAGCCGGTTTTTTAGATGAACAGGTTTTCACCACGCTCGAAAACAGGATGAAATGCGGGTTAGGCAAGTGTGGCCGCTGCAATGTCGGTAAAGTGTTCGTATGCAAGGACGGGCCTGTATTTACCCGCACTCAGCTGAAGCAACTTCCCGACGAATATTAAACGATTCCGGAATAGCGCTTCATAAACTGAACCCGTTCAAATTCAGCGGGATTACTACTATTTTGCTGGCTCATCAATCCCCTGAATTCATCGATGGTCTTATACCCTTTCTGGCCCATCCAGCTCCCGATCCCTTCGTTAATTGAGGCGATGGTTTCCAGTCCATTGTCATACAGGGCAGATACCACCTGTACTGCGGTTGCTCCGGCCAGTATCAGCTTGATAGCCGATCCGGCATCATGAATTCCCGTTGAAGCAACCAGCGGACATCCGGATCTTCCCGAAAGCAATGCGATCCACCGGAGGATATTGGAGTATTCTGAAGGATCGCTCAACAGATATTTTGCATTGACCATCAGTGTGTTGATATCAATATCAGGATGAAAGGGCCGGTTAAAGAGAACGAGTCCATCGATACCTGTTTGTGACAATTCGGTTACGGTATTGGCCAGTGCCGAAAAGTAGTTTCCAATTTTCAAGGTAACCGGTATGCTGACCTGTTTGCGAACCGCTTCAACGATATCAAAATAAACATTTTCATTTTCAGCCGAACTTTTCAGGGTGTTCGACGGAAGGACATAGACGTTCAGTTCCAGTGCGTCGGCGCCGGCTTCCTGGATTTTTCGGGCAAAGTAGTGCCAGTTATAGGCCGAAATGCAATTAATACTGGCAATCACAGGAATGTCAACCGATTTTTTCGATTCCTCAATGAACGAGAGGTATTTTGCCAGAGTTTGTTCTTTGGCATGATCTTTCAGATACAGGTAAGCCTCTTCGTATTCATGCTCCCTCTCCTTCAGCATTGACTGGTATCCTACATGAAACGGATCATCATCGGCAGTACCGGTATCCTGGATAAAAAGATCGATCTCATTCAAAATCTGCTCTTCGAATATTGATTTCAGGACCAGGGCACCGGCTCCGCTGGCAGCTGCTTTCTTTACTTCTGATACGGTGCCGGTGAGTCCGGAACTACCAATAATCACAGGGCTTTTCAATTTCATTCCCAGATATCCGATCGATAAATCAGCCATTTTGATCCCTCCCAATATGCTCGCTTGTTAATAAAATCAACCCTTTTACAAACAAATCTACAATAATTCATCGAATAACAAGGCCTGATAACCCATTGCCAGTCAGTTTACAAACCCAAAACCGGTCAAAGTTACCCAATTACAAATATGTCAACGACAAGAGGGGTTTTTTTGATGAAAATTTGGTAATTTTAACTGTCAGAGTCTATATTTGTCGGAATATCGAAAAGGTGGGGTCAAGGTGTCAGGATCAGGATTATATACTAAGATTTTTCATCCCTTCAGTGGGTTGCCCTTGTGTTGTAGGTTCTGGCTGAAAAGTGCCATGGCTGACCTTGACGAGTTCAAAATACGCTTTCCTGGTAAATATCAAACAACATTAAATCAGCCACTTATAATCTGAGCCCCAGAAACAGGCCTGTTTCCCGTAAAAGAATACTACGGGAGGTAAAGTGCCTGCTTTGGAATTTCTAAGGTAATGCGTATCTTTCACGCCATTCTAAAGTTGTGTAAATGTCTATCTAATTCAATTATTTAATAAATCTTCGTTATGAAAAAGGAAAATAAAAAGGACAACAAAAAGGGAAAGTCCAAATTCAAGATCAATGCAGCTGCTATCGTTATTCCGGCTGCTTTGGTGATCGCCATCTGCATCTTTAAATTTGTATTTGGAAATCCGGCTAACTTTATTGGCAACAATCCGGAGAACCTTCCATTGAACGGAAACTTCCCCGGAACTATTTACAAAGGCGGATTCATCGTTCCTATTTTGATGACCTTCCTGTTGTGTGTTATTACTTTCACCATTGAAAGGTTTTTTGCCATCAACAAAGCACAGGGAAAAGGTTCATCAGTTGAGATGATTGCAAATGTTAAAGGGCTGTTAGCTGCCAACAATCCGAAGCAGGCCGAATCTGTTTGTGACCAGCAGAAGGGTTCACTTGGAAATGTTATCAAATCGGGTTTAATTAAATATCAGGAAGTAGAGCTTGAAACTGAGATGAGTAAGGAACAGAAAACCTTAGCCATTCAGAAAAGCATTGAAGAAGCAACTTCACTGGAGCTTCCGGGTCTGGAAAAAAACCTGGTTATTCTGGCTACTCTTTCTTCAGTTTCCACCCTTATGGGTCTTCTGGGAACGGTATTAGGTATGATCCGGTCATTCTCCGCTATGGCAAACGCTGGTGCTCCTGATGCAGTGAAACTGTCGACCGGTATTTCCGAAGCTCTGATCAACACGGCTTTCGGTATCGGAACAGCTGCTCTCGCTGTTATTATGTACGCATTCTTCACCACGAAGATTGATAAAATCACTTACAGCATCGATGAAGCCGGTTTCACACTGGTTCAGAGCTTTGCTGCAGCGCATAAATAGTTCGGATTATGCCAAAAGTCAAAATTCCGAGAAAAAGCACCTGGCAGGATATGACTGCAATGTGCGATGTAGCTTTTCTCCTGCTGACATTCTTTATGTCTACATCGAGCTTTGTTGCACAAGAACCTGTTGCCATAGCAACTCCTTCCTCCATTTCTGAGATCAAGATTCCTGAAACCGACATCCTGAAAATCCTGGTGGATCCGAAGGGAAAGGTTTTATTCAGTCTGGATGGTCAGGAAAACCGGAAAGAGCTGCTTAAGAAAATGGGGGAAAAGTACAACATCGAATTTACCGATCAGGAGTACAAAGCTTTT
>JAQWAJ010000299.1 GCA_028707745.1 Bacteroidales bacterium
GGTTTCACCCGGAACCGCTCCCGGCCAGAGATGAATGGTGGTGGATGACTGAGCGGAAGCCATTGAGCATGTGGTCATAAGGAAAAGGGATATCACGAAAATTTTTAGTGGCTGAATGGTACGGCACATATCGGATTGAATAAGACTGACAAAGATAGAAAATGGCAGACAGATTCAGCGGATGCTTCTCTGCGCGAATTGAAGTGTTATCTTTATCCAATAGAAAATTAAACATCTGAAGATCATGAAAAGGAGCTTGTCAATATTAGCTGTATTTGTGCTGATAGCTGCCGGCTGGTCGTGCCAGCGGGAGACTCCCGATGTCAGGATCATCCCGGAACCGGCACAAATGACTGTGGAACCTGCTATGGTTAAGTTTCCGGCCAGAAAAGTGATCTATACTTCGTCAAAAGATAGCTCGCTGTTGGCTGCAGCGTCTTATCTGGGAAAGAAGCTAAACTATACTTCGATCGAAAACGGTGGGACGAATCCGGGGCACTGTATTTATCTGGAGGTTGCCAGACTGGAGTCGGCCAATCCTGAAGCTTATACATTGAAAACCTCCGGACAGGGAGTTGTTATCCGCGGAAACAGCGCGCGTGGGGTTTTCTATGGCATTCAGACGCTGCTGCAATTGCTGCCGCCGGAAGTTTACGGCGATACCGGATTGGTCAGCAACAAGGGGATCAGGATACCGCAGGTTAACATTACGGATGAACCCCGATATCCCTGGCGCGGGATGCATCTGGATGTCAGCCGCCACTTCTTTCCGGTTGAGTTCATCAAGAAATATATCGATGTTTTAGCGATGCACAAGATGAACACCTTTCACTGGCATCTGACCGATGATCAGGGTTGGCGCATCGAAATCAAAAAATACCCGAAACTCACTGAAACTGGCTCTGTTAGAAAAGAGGCAGACGGCTCAACATACGGCGGATTTTACACGCAGGAGCAAATCAAAGAGGTGGTGGCCTATGCTGCCAGCCGGTTTATCGACGTGATGCCTGAGATCGAAATGCCGGGCCACGCGGTGGCTGCGCTGACTGCCTATCCTGAGCTGTCGTGCACCGGCGGACCGTTTGAAGTGCGCACGGAGTGGGGCGTTTCGGATGACGTGTTTTGTGCCGGTAAGGAGGCGACATTTGCTTTTGTGGAGGATATATTGAAGGAAGTGGTTGCTTTGTTCCCTTATAAATATATGCATATCGGCGGAGATGAGTGCCCCAAGGTGCGCTGGTCGAAATGCCCGGATTGCCAGAAACTGATGAAAACCGTAGGGTTGAAGGATGAAATGCAGCTGCAATCCTATTTTATCCGGCGGATCGAGAAATTTCTGATTGCCAATAACCGCAGTTTGGTTGGCTGGGATGAGATCCTGGAAGGTGGCCTGGCTCCGGAAGCCACGGTGATGTCATGGCGGGGAGTTGCCGGCGGGATCGATGCAGCCCGTCAGGGACACGATGTGATTATGTCGCCGAACTCGCACTGCTATTTTGATCATTATCAGGGCGATGCACGATTTGAACCTAAAGCCTGGGGGGGATATCTGACTCTCGAAAAGGTCTATTCCCTGGAGCCGACACCGGCCGAACTGAATCCTGAGGAGGCTAAACATGTATTGGGTGCACAGGCAAACATCTGGACAGAATACATCACGAGTGAGAAACAAGTGGAGTACATGGCTTTGCCCCGTATGAGCGCTTTGGCTGAGGTAGGCTGGACACCGAAATCTCTGCGTGATTATGAGAAATTCTTACACCGCCTGGTCAGGCAATATCAGCGGTTTGATGCCATGCAGCTCAATTACCGGGTTCCGACTCCGGTAACTACTGCCGGGAGTTATGTTTTTACCGATTCACTGGTTGTGGATTTCCATAACCCGCTCGAAAACGCTGAAATTCTTTATACTACCGATGGTTCCGACCCGCAGGTAGCCGGAAAGGTCTATAGCACTCCGCTGGTGCTTAAAGAGAGTGTACTCATCAAAGCGCTCACCCGGATGAAGTCGGGCCGAACCAGCGTACTCGTTGAGATTCATGCCGATAAGCAGGAGTTTCGCCCGGGCATCAGGCTGGCAGTCACCAAAGTTCCGGGAGTCGATTTTGACCTGTACGACGGACTGTTTAAATCCGTTTTAGAGATGGATAATAAAAAACCTGTATCCCGTGGGGTCATGACTTCGTTGAGCTTGCCCGACCCGGTTCCGGCAAAGCCATTTGGCCTGATCATGAGGGGATATCTGAAAATCGCGGATCCCGGGATTTACCGGTTTTACCTGAACTCGGACGATGGATCGACCTTGTCATTCGGCGAACGGATGGTGATCGATCACGATGGTTTGCACGGAGCCACTGAAAAATCAGCTGAAATTGCACTGGGTAAAGGCTGGCACGGATTTGAACTGCGGTATTTCGATGCGGGCGGTGGTAAATCATTAGTCGTGCAATGGTCGGGAAAGGGAATTGAAAAGCAACAGATTCCGGCAGAGAACCTGGCCTCCATGTCCACGCAGGTGATGATTGGCAAGTAGTTGATCTGAATATAAATATCATAAAATGAATAACTTACAATCTATTACGAAACAATTCTCGATGCAAGGTACGGTGCTTTCGGCTTTGCCCTACGGTAGCGGTCATATCAACGATACCTATAAGGTTGAAACCGTAGAATCCGGATGTCCCAACTATATTCTGCAGCGTATCAATCATAAAATTTTCACCAATGTGGCTGGTTTGATGGATAACATCGACCGGGTAACCAGGCACATCAGGAAAAAACTGGAGAACACTCCGGGAGCAGATCCCAACCGTCAGACACTGACCCTGATACCTACCCTGGAAAATCAATCCTTCTATCAGGATCCGGAGGGGAATTACTGGAGGATGTATCTTTTTATCGAAGACAACCGGAGTTATGACATTGTGGATTCTCCGGAAAAGGCTTTTGAAGGAGGCCGGATGTTTGGCAAATTCCAGTCGATGATCGCCGATCTGCCGGGCGGACCGCTGTTTGAGACGATTCCGAACTTTCATAATATTGATATGCGGCTCGAAACGCTGAAGAATACCATTGCCAGAGACCCGGTTGGCCGTGCTTCGAAAATTGCCACGGAAGCTGCTTTTGTCTGGGAGAGAGCTGAGGAGATGGGCACGATACTCCATTTGGGTCAACAGGGGCTGATCCCGTCGCGCATCACGCATAACGATACCAAATTCAACAATGTACTGCTTGATCATAACGATAAAGGTTTGTGCGTCATCGACCTGGATACGGTGATGCCGGGATATGTCCATTATGATTTTGGCGACAGCATCCGGACTTCCACCAATACCGGCGCTGAGGACGATGCTGATCTGTCGAAGGTGGAAATGGATATCAGGCTGTTTGAAGCCTATACCAAAGGATTTTTACAGGAGACCCGCAGCACGCTAACCCCGATGGAGCTCGACAATCTGGCGCTGTCGGGCAAGCTTTTACCCTATATGATCGGGGTTCGTTTTCTGACGGACTATGTGGATGGGGATCACTATTTCAAAACCAAGCATGAACATCATAATCTTCAGCGGGCCAGGGCGCAGTTTAAGTTGCTGACCAGTATGGAGAGG
>JAQWAJ010000300.1 GCA_028707745.1 Bacteroidales bacterium
GTTTCTGAACCAGCTCAACCAGCTCGGTAACCATCGCCTTGCTAATGGAATCCAGCGAGAGGGTCAGCGTAACCGATTTGATCATTTTCTCCCCGACATCGGCCAGCATGTTCATCTCCTTTACCTTGAACTCAAATTCCCCCTCATTGAACCGGTGGGCTTCAACCTTTCCGTTCAGCATCACGGCATAACCCGGTTGCATGTAATTTTTAAAAGTCAGATAATCGGGCGAGAAAAAGGTAAAAGTATGGGTATCGGTGAAATCTTCCATCGACATGCGGCCGAACGGTTTACCGTTTTTCGTGATCTTATGTTCCACCGAGGTGACAATTCCGGCGACTTTCAGATCTTTGCCCTTCAGCGTCATGATCTCCTGAAGGTCAGCTAAATTGGCATTGGTGAAATTGTCAATGACCAGTCGGTATTCGTCAAGCGGGTGGGCCGACAGGTAGATGCCCACATGTTCTTTTTCCAGATTCAGTAGCTGAAGGCTGCTCCAGGGTTCCGACTGACGGGGCTCGGGCCGTGAGGGCTTGATCTCCGAAATTCCGCCGAACAAACTGATCTGGCTGCCTGCATTTTCATCCTGCACCTTAAGGCCGTACCGGAGTAACTGTTCGATGAAATTCTGGCCTTTTTCATCCTCCGCAAAGAACTGATAGCGGGGAAATCTGGATACATTATCCAGGGCGCCGCTGACAACCATGGACTCCAGCACTTTTTTGTTCAGGGTTTTCAGGCTGACCCGTTCAACCAGATCGTAAATGTCGGTAAACGGGCCACGGTCGTTACGTTCCTGTACCAGCGCCTCGACAACCCCGGCTCCGATTCCTTTAACAGCAGCCAGCCCGAAGCGGATGTTTCCTTCTTTGTTTACCGTGAACTTCAGATAACTTTCATTGACATCCGGACCTAAAACCTGCATGCCCATGCGCCGGCACTCATCCATCATGAAGGTGATTTTCTTGATGTCGTTCAGGTTGCGACTCAATACGGCGGCCATATACTCGGCCGGATAATGAGCCTTCAGGTAACCCGTTTGGAAAGCGACTACAGCATATCCTGCAGCATGTGAACGGTTGAACCCGTACTTCGCAAACTCCTGCATGGTATCAAAGATCTCAGCCGCTTTGGCATGTTCGACGCCGTTCTGCTCAGCCCCTTCAATGAAGGATGCTTTCTGCTTTTCCATGACATCCATCTTCTTTTTCCCCATGGCCCGGCGCAGAATATCTGCCTTGGCCAGCGAAAATCCTCCGATCACCTGAGCAGTCTGCATGATCTGCTCCTGGTAAACCATGATGCCATAAGTGTCTTTCAAAACATTTTCGAGCCAGGGATGAGGATAAACCACCGGTTCAAGTCCGAACTTCCGCTTGATGAATATAGGTATGTATTCCATCGGGCCCGGACGATACAGCGCGTTCATGGCGATCAGATCCTCCAGAACCGTAGGCTTGAGATCCTTGAGATAAGTTCGCATGCCGGGCGATTCAAACTGGAATGTTCCGACAGTTTCCCCTTTCTGATAGAGCTCGAAGGTTTTCTGATCTTCATAGGAAATCGTATCCATATCCAGATCGAAGCCACGCGATAATTTGATGTTTTCCAGTGCATCCCTGATGATGGAAAGGGTTTTCAATCCCAGAAAGTCCATCTTCAGCATCCCCACAACCTCGAGATAATGCCCGTCATATTGAGTGATCATCAGATCGCTCTCCTTGGATATCGATACCGGAATGTGTTCGAACAGAGGATCAGGCCCGATGATCACACCGCAGGCATGGATGCCGGTTTGACGAACCGAGCCCTCCAGGATTTCAGCCATCTCCAGGGTTTTTTTGATCAGTACCTCGCCGTTGGCTCTCGCTTCCTTGAGCTCGGGACTTTCGCAATAGGCTGTTGCCAGCGAAACACTGGGCCCGTCAGGGATGAGCTTTGCCAGCCGGTTTGCTTCCGGAAGCGGCAGGTTGATCACACGGGCAACATCGCGGATGGCCATCTTGGCGCCCATGGATCCGAATGTAATGATCTGGGCCACATGGTCATATCCGTATTTCTCAACCACGTATTTCATGACCTCCTCACGACCGTCATCATCAAAGTCAATATCGATATCAGGCATCGACACACGTTCCGGATTCAGGAACCGCTCGAAGAGGAGTTTATATTTGATCGGATCGATATCCGTAATTCCGATACAATAGGCGACCGCAGATCCGGCAGCAGATCCCCGGCCCGGCCCCACCGATACATTCCGTTCGCGGGCCGCACGGATAAAGTCCTGAACAATCAGAAAATATCCCGCGAATCCCATGGTCTTAACCACATCCAGCTCGAAATCCAGGCGCTCGCGGATCGCATCGGTAATCTCCGGATAGCGTCTTTTGGATCCTTCATAGGTCAGGTGCCGGAGAAAATCATCCTGACTGGTGAAGGGATCGGGAAGGGCAAATTCAGGAAGCAATATTTTCCGGTCGAGTTCGTAGAACTCTACCTTTTCGGCTACTTTGAGTGTGTTGGTGATCGCTTCAGGCGCCTCCGGAAACATCCGGCTCATCTCTTGTTCTGTCTTGAAAAACTCCTGACCGGTGAACTTCATCCGGTTGGTATCGTTGATGTCCTTTCCGGTGCTCAGGCAGAGCAGTATGTCCTGAGCTTCGGCGTCCTTCGCATTCAGATAGTGAACGTCATTGGTTGCAATCAGGTCGACCCCATGTTTCCGGGCCAGACTGATCAAAACCGGATTGACCTGTTTCTGTTCGGGGTACCCATGATCCTGAAGCTCAATGTAATAATCCTCTCCGAACAGATTTTTATATTTGAGCAACACCTCCTCGGCGGCTGATTCGCTGGTACGTGCCGCTCTCGGGAGTTCCCCTGCCAGGCAGGAGGAACAGGCGATCAGCCCTTCATGGTATTGGTGCAGCAACTCCCAGTCGATGCGCGGTTTGTAATAATACCCTTCGAGATAGGCCATCGAAACCATCTTGATGAGGTTGTGATAGCCAACGCTGTTTTTTGCCAGAAGGACCAGGTGATAACGATGCCGGTCCTCCACATCTGATTTATCTTTTCTCCCTTTGGGGGCCAGATATACCTCACAGCCCAAAATCGGCTTGATATTTTTTGCCTTGGCGGTATCGAAAAACTGTTTTACCCCGAACATGTTTCCGTGATCGGTGATCGCTACAGCCGGCATTCCCAGGGAGATGGCCCGGTCCATCAAAGCCCCGATGGGAGTGGCCCCGTCGAGGATCGAGAACTGCGTGTGAAGATGAAGATGTACAAAAGCGCTCATTGAGGCCAAAATTAGCCACTATTACCCCTTGTAAACGGACTGTTTAAAACTCTTTTAAAAATTAAAACTTTTGGATAAAACGATATAAATGGTATCTTTGCGCCACAAAATTTTAAAGATCTAATAATCAGTAAGCATGCCAGCAAAAATCAGATTAGCCAGACACGGGAAAAAATCCCGTCCGTTCTACTTCATCGTAGTAGCGGATAGCAGGGCACCACGGGATGGTAAGTTCATTGAAAGGATTGGTTCATACAATCCTGTCACGAATCCTGATACCATTGAAATTGACTTTAAC
>JAQWAJ010000301.1 GCA_028707745.1 Bacteroidales bacterium
AATGACAACGTACTCAACATCTTTTTCAAAAATGGTATAAGCTTTCAACAGCTGGTTGATGGTATGAACACGTTCCGATTTTACAGAGAACTCACGGATAAGCTCATCCTTACGCTGCAGTTTTTCGTTTTCGTCTTTTGCGGTTCGTTCAATTTCATTAATCTCGACACCAATATCCGGAAGAATAAAGAATTCAGGATCCTCTCCGTCTCCGGTAATCATATCGATACCTTTTTCAGTCAGTTCAACAGAATTGTTCTGTTCGTCGATCACAAAATAGAGATCATCCGTAACCAGATGCATATTCTTGTTGTTTTCCTGCATATAAAAGTTCTCAGTTTTATGCTTTAGGGCCTTCATGCCCTCTTCGCTTCAAAACTTAATGAGCGCTTTTGTCTTGGGAAGACCTTTATGTGCCCTTAACAGGAGCAGCCCGCCCTCTTGTTCATTGCCGTCAGCAATCAGCTTTTTGGCCTGTGTAAAGGTTTCATTGAAAATGGCCCTCTGCGCATTATATAACTTTACCACACGGGGTTTCAGTTCCCCGAACAGCTGGTCGTCACCCTTGGGTACCGGACCTGAAATAATCAGAGGCGTACGGGCATCATCGATCAGAACCGAGTCGACCTCATCCACAATAGCATAATTATGCCCCCGCTGAACCAAATCGTCAGGCGAGATAGCCATATTGTCACGCAGATAATCGAAACCAAATTCATTATTAGTCCCGAAAGTGATATCGGCTAAATAGGCAGAACGTCTGGCTTCAGAGTTCGGTTGATGTTTATCGATGCAATCCACCGAAAGGCCATGGAACTGAAACATAGGTCCCATCCATTCGGAGTCACGTTTAGCCAGATAATCGTTTACGGTGACCACATGAACACCTCTTCCCGGCAAGGCATTCAGAAATACAGGAAGTGTAGCGACCAGAGTTTTACCTTCACCAGTTGCCATTTCCGCAATTTTACCATCATGCAGTGTCAGACCTCCGATGAGCTGAACATCGTAATGCACCATGTCCCAGGTAATATCATTACCACCCGCCATCCAGTGATTTTTCCAGATAGCCTTGTCGCCATCTATTACAATGCTATCCCTTTTTGCTGCCAAATCCCGGTCAAAATCCTGAGCCGTCACGATCAGCTCTTCCTGGTCTTTAAACCGGCGGGCAGTCTCTTTAACAATGGCAAAAGCAAGAGGAAGCATCTCTTTCAGCTTCTCTTCAATTCTTTCCTTGATTTGGGTTTCAAGCTTATCTATACGCGTAAATGACTTCTCCCGTTCGTCCATGGGAATTTCGTCAGCTTCAATTTGCGCCTTGATATCGCTGATTTCCTTTTCTTCACCACTGATCAGCTCTTTGATTTCCTGCCGCATGGCAAATGTTCTGCTTCTGAGGTCATCATTTGAAAGATTGATCAGTTCAGCAGTAAAAGAGTTAACCTGCTCCACAACGGGGAGTGCATTTTTGTAATCTTTTTCGGATTTATTTCCGAAAAATCCTGATATCAAACTGTTTATTATTGACATGTTGGTGTGTTTCTTGTTTTCTTAGTCAATTCATGAGCCAAATCAGATTACCTGAATTATTGTCAGGCTTTGCTTATTCCAAATCTAAATTTAATGATTGACGGAACAGATCAAGATCAGGATTCTTTTGTTGCAGATATTGGTACTTTTCTTCCTGCGTATAGATTCTTTTCTCGGTTTGATCTTCCGGTACGGTGGTTTCCATTTCAAGATCGGAGTGACCAGATCTTGATCTCAGAAATTGCAATAATTCATTTTGAATGCTGCGAATCGCCTTTTCCTGCAAAGGATTATTCAGACTGAGTTTTATCTTTTTATCCGGAGATAGTTCTGGAATCTGTACTGTTAAAGTGCTATAAATCCTGGGCTGATCGTCTTTCAGTTGCTCGGCGAATTCCATCCAGTATGTTTTGAGCAGCGAATTGGTCAGTTCTTCTGTTTCCTTACCGGATGTCGCTTGTTCCTGGTGATCAGGAACAGCAGCTGCTGGTATAGACTGAGGCGTCTTTTTCACGTGAAGGTCGCTGAGCCTGGTCATATTCAGCATGGGGTTTGATGCCGGCATCGGCGAAGCAGCCGGTCTGGCAGAAGCCGGAGCAATTACCGGAGTCGTTATTGGAGTCGTTGATGGGGCTGTTACCGGGGCTGTTACCGGATTTGGTTTAAGGTTTTGGGCAGCAGGCCGGGCAATGAGTTCGCTGTTTGCAGAGGCATTGCCCATGATTCTTGACAAGCTCATCAAGGCCAGTTCCACCATTAAACGCGGATCTTTCGCCTGTTTAAAGGAGAGATCGCACGAGTTCAGTATTCTCAATCCCTCATACAGAAAATCGATGGAGCACGAAGTGGCCATCTGCTGATATTTCCGGCCGATTTCTTCTCCGACTTCCAGCAGTTCAACAGTTTGCGGGTCCTTGCTGACCAGCAAATCCCGAAAATGCGTTGCCAGTCCGGCAATAAAATTATGTCCGTCAAAACCCTCTTCCAGAATCCGGTTAAAAACCAGAAGCGCCTCTTTAAACTCTCCGTTCAGGAAGAGTTCGGTCAATTTGAAATAATAATCGTAATCGAGAACATTCAGATGATCGATGACCTTTTGATAAGTAATCTCATTCCCGCAAAAACTGACCACCTGATCAAATATGGATAAGGCGTCCCTCATAGCGCCATCAGCTTTCTGCGCAATAATATTGAGGGCTGAATTCTCGGCAACGATACCTTCCTTGTCAACGATAAGCTGTAATTCAGTAATGATATCACGTATCTGAATCCGGTGAAAATCAAAAACCTGGCATCGAGACAGGATAGTAGGCAGTATCTTATGTTTTTCGGTGGTAGCTAATATAAATATAGCGTGAGCCGGAGGTTCTTCAAGCGTTTTCAGGAAAGCATTGAAAGCAGCCTGCGAAAGCATGTGAACCTCATCGATGATATAAACGCTGTATTTGCCTGCCTGTGGGGGAACTCTCACCTGATCGATCAGGTTCCGGATATCCTCAACATGGTTATTTGAAGCCGCATCGAGTTCGTGAATGTTAAAAGAGCGGCTGTCCCTGAAAGTCAGGCAGGCTTCACATTCATTGCAGGCTTCATGGTCAGCGGTCAGATTTGTGCAATTGATTGTTTTGGCAAAAATCCGCGCACAGGTGGTCTTTCCAACTCCACGGGGGCCGGTGAACAGATAGGCATGCGCCAGGTGATTGCCGGCAATAGCGTTTTTCAAGGTACGGGTGATCGAAGGTTGTCCAACAACAGCTTCAAAACTGTCTGGTCTATATTTTCTGGCGCTAACGATAAACTGCTTTTCCATTTCAGGCTTTATTGGGCTATGCAAAAGTAAAAATTTGATGCATTAATTTACGTGTGCATCCATGATAGGTAAATTCTTGCAGCAATCAGAATTATTTCTAACTCTGCACCCCGATAATGAGATCTATTAATTATTAATAACACATGATGAATCAGTACGAAACCGTTTTCATTTTAACTCCCGTTTTGTCTGAAGAACAGATGAAGGAAACGGTTAAAAAGTTCGCTGGTTAGCTTGCCGAAAACGG
>JAQWAJ010000302.1 GCA_028707745.1 Bacteroidales bacterium
CATTCCCGCGAAAGCGGGAACCTCGTCCCTACGTACTTAACTTCCCTCGGAGCGCTGTCACCCCGACGAAAGCGGGAACTATTTTAGCAAAAACTCATCTATGTTTCCTGGTGTGATGATCCGGATTTCACTATCGGGATATGCTTTTAGAAAAGTTTTCGGAATACGAGCTTTTGCAATGGGATTCCATTTAAATTCATATCCGTTTAATTTACCATCATAGTCTTCGATGTAATCGATCTCTTGTTGTTCATGTGTACGCCAGAAGTAGGTATTGCACCATCTCTTGTGATAGTGGTTGTATTTCATGCGCTCACTGACCATGAAATTTTCCCATAAAGCCCCGGCATCCTGACGCATTTCTGGAATCTGAAAGTTGGAAATCAGAGTGTTACGAATTCCATTATCGTAAAAATAAATTTTGCGGCTCATTTTAAGTTCATTCCGGAGATTCCGGGCGAAACTGGGTAAACGGAAAATAATATAAACCTTTTCCAATAGATCCAAGTATTTACTTACGGTTTTATGATCCATACCAATGAGCTGTGCCAGTTCATTGTCGGAAACTTGATTGCCAATCTGGAACGCGAGGGCTTGCAATAACCTGAAAAGCTTATCAGAGCTTTTTATCTGTTCCCATTTTAAGATATCTTTAAATAAATAGCTGTCAGAAAGGTTCTTAAGTGTTTCTTTTTCATTTCCTTCAGCGGTTACCACCTCCGGATAATAACCATAGACCAATCGATGTGTCAGCAGACTTTTTTCTTTAATGTATCCGTGATGTTTCACCATCTCGTCGAAAGACAATGGAAACAAATGATATTCCCATTTTCGGCCTGTCAGGGGCTCGTTAACTACATTAGCGAGTTCGAAAGATGAAGAGCCGGTCGCAATGACTTGCAGCTCTTTGAAATGATCAGTGAGGTATTTCAGCCTGATGCCAATATCTTTAATCGTTTGAGCTTCATCCACAACAAGCAGCTTCTTCCCGGCAAACTGAGCCCGGAACCTGTCAGGGGATCCCTCTTCAAATAACTTTTGGACCTCGGGGACATCCCCGTCGAGCCATAATGTATCAGGTATCCCGGATATTATTTCATGTAGGAGAGTAGTTTTACCAGTCTGCCTGGCACCCATCAGGATAATTGCTTTTCCGGTAAAAAGCTTTTCGCGGATGATCTGATTCAGTGCTCTTTCGATCATTTTGCTTAATTTAGGGAATACAATCCCAAAATTAAGCAAAATTCAGGGAATACAATCCCGAAATTCAGGAAAATCACTGACGCTCCTCCTGATACCCGATACCCGATTTTAATCATCACATCATCACATCATCACATCAGCCCATCATCTTCGCCCACGTATCCTTCAGCCCCACGGTTCGGTTGAACACCAGCTTTTCGGGGGTGCTGTCGTCATCGACATTGAAGTAGCCCAAACGGGTGAACTGCAGGTGATCGAGAATGGCAGCGTTTTTCAGGGAGGGTTCTACCTTGCAGTGGGTGAGTATGGTAAGGGAATTCGGATTGATAAACTCCTTGAAATCATGATCCTTGTGTCCGTCAGGATCGGGATCGCTGAACAAACGGTCGTACAGCCTGACCTCTGCATCCAGGGCATGAGGCGCCGATACCCAGTGCAGGGTTCCCTTGACTTTCCGCTGAGATTCGGGCGAGCCACTGTGGCTGGTTGGGTCGTAGGTCACGTGTATTTCCTTGATCTGTCCGTCAGCATCCTTCACAACAGATTCACATTTAATGATATAGGCCGATTTTAAACGGACTTCGTTTCCGGGTGAGAGGCGGAAGAATTTCTTTGGAGGTTCTTCCATGAAGTCGTCACGTTCGATGTACAGTTCGCGGCTGAAAGGTATCATGCGGGTACCAGCCGATTCATCTTCTGGATTATTGACCGTTTCGAGCTCCTCGGTTTTTCCTTCGGGATAGTTGTCGACAATCAGTTTCACCGGATTCAGGACTGCCATCACGCGGGGAGCTGTTTTATTCAGATCTTCCCTGATGCAGAACTCCAGCATGGCTACATCGATCACGTTTTCACGTTTGGCGATACCCACCAGCTCGGTGAATGCCCTGATCGATCCGGGGGTATATCCGCGCCGGCGCAGGCCGTGCAGGGTTGGCATACGGGGATCGTCCCATCCTTTTACATGACCTTCGTTAACCAGTTGCAGCAGTTTGCGCTTGCTCATGATGGTGTAGCTGAGGTTCAGCCGGGCAAATTCGATCTGGCGACTCGGGAAGATGCCCAATTCGTTGATAAACCATTCATACAAAGGCCGATGGGGGACGAACTCCAGCGTGCACAATGAATGAGTGATGCCTTCGGTAGAGTCGCTCTGGCCATGTGCCCAGTCGTACATCGGATAGATGCACCATTTGTCGCCTGTGCGGTGATGGTGTGCATGACGGATCCGGTACAGGATCGGGTCGCGCATGTGCATATTGGTGGAGGCCAGATCAATTTTAGCCCTGAGGGTTTTTGAATCGTTCGGGAACTCACCGTTTTTCATCCGCTGAAACAGGTCGAGGTTCTCCCCGATCGACCGGTCGCGGTATGGACTGGGTTTATCGGGCTCAAAATCAGTTCCCCGCGTGGCATTCACCTCTTCGGCCGACAATTCGCAAACGTATGCCTTGCCTTTTTTGATTAGCTGGATGGCATATTCATAAAGTGTATCGAAATAGTCAGATGCATAATATTCGCGGTCTTCCCAATCGAAACCCATCCAACGGATATCCTTTTTGATCGCATCCACGTATGAGGTATCCTCGGTGATCGGGTTGGTGTCGTCGAAACGCAGGTTGCACTGTCCGCCGTATTTCTGAGCGATGCCAAAATCCAGGCAAAACGCCTTGGCGTGCCCGATATGCAAATATCCATTGGGTTCGGGCGGAAACCGGGTATGCACGCGGGCCCCGTGTTTCCCGGATTTCATATCCTCTTCAACGATCTGTTCGATGAAATTCAGCGATTTCGGTTCATCGGTTTTCAGTTCCTCTTTCTCGTCAGTCATGGCAGACAATTGCTTTAATAATTTGCATACGAAGATAGTGATTTCGCGTTACGCGTCACGCGTCACGCGTAACGCGAAAGTTTGTCAAAGTGCTGCAGGGTCACTACCTTCGCCCATCAAATCAAAGACTCATGGGCCAGATCAGGATTGAACAGATGGAGTTTTACTCGTTTCACGGGTGTTTCGAAGAGGAGCGGATTGTCGGGAACCGTTTTTTAGTGGATCTCACGATGGAAACCGATATGAAAAAAGCCGCCAGCAGCGATCGCATCGAGGATGCGCTGAACTATCAAACGGCTTATGATCTGGTTAAAATGGAGATGAAAACCAGCAGCTATTTGCTCGAAAATATTGCCAAACGCATTCTGGATGCCCTGTTCGACAGCTTTGATCAGCTCGATAAAGCCACCGTGAAAGTCTCCAAGATGAATCCTCCGATGGGAGGAAAGATCCGGTCGATCAGCGTGGAGATCTCGCGTAACGCGTAACGCGTCACGCGTTACGTCCCCGTCACTCGTCACTTGTCACTCGCCACTAGTCACTATG
>JAQWAJ010000005.1 GCA_028707745.1 Bacteroidales bacterium
ATGAACGTATTTGGGAGATCCGGCAAAAACTTCGGAAGAGCCTGATTGATTATATTTATCTGAGACTCGAAAAAGTATCGATCATCCGGCATGAGCCGCCCAAACAAATCAAGGAGATTTTGCAGCGGCTCAATGATAAAACGCTGACTATCGGTTTTGCCAGGCGGTTTGCTACCTATAAGAGGGCTCACCTGTTGTTCAAGGACCTCGACCGACTTAACAGGATTGTGAATAATCCTGAATGCCCGGTTCAGTTTGTTTTTGCAGGAAAAGCACACCCACGGGATAAGGCAGGGCAGGACCTGATCAAATACATTGTCGAAATTTCAAGACGTCCTGAATTCAGGGGTCGCATTGTCTTTCTGGAGAACTATGACATGACGGTTGCCCGAAAACTGGTTCAGGGAGTGGATGTCTGGCTGAATACACCGACCCGGCCACTTGAAGCCTCCGGAACCAGCGGGATGAAGGCTACCATGAACGGAGTATTGAATTTTAGCGTGCTCGACGGATGGTGGTGTGAAGGCTATAAACCAGGAACAGGTTGGGCTTTGCCTCAGGAATCTGTTTATGAAGATAGCAACTTCCAGGATGAGCTGGATGCAGCAACTATCTATGACATACTGGAAGATGAGATTGTCCCGCTCTTTTATAAAGTGAACAGTCAGGGAATTCCGGTGGATTGGGTTACCCGTATTAAACATACTATAGCCCAGATCGCACCTTTATTCACCACCCGAAGAATGATCGATGACTATAACGACCGCTTTTATAAAATCCTGGGTAATCGTGCCAGCGACATGCGCGGCAACAACTATCACATGGTCAGGGAGATATCAAGGTGGAAGAAAAAAGTCGCCCGGTATTGGGATGAAATTGAAGTGGTACAAACCCGCATTTCAAAGGATCTCTCAAAGCCTTTGCGCATGGGCGAAACCTATATGGCCGAAGTGATACTGAACCTGCATGGATTGTCGTCTGACGAAATCGGAGTCGAGCTTGTGGTGGTTTCTATTTTGCCCAATGGTAAGTTGAAGTTTTCTTATAATCAGGAATTTACAGATATTGAGAACATTAATGATCTCACCCGGTATCGGTTGGAGACCATTACCACAAAACCCGGAATATTTGACTGTGGAGTCAGAGTCTTTCCGAAAAGTCATTTTATGCCTCAACGACAGGATCTTAATTTCATCCGCTGGATTTAGCCGGGTTTGTTTTGGCAATAATAGCGCTGAAAGTTTTTCACGAGCCTGACGTGTACCGTGTTCGCAGGAATGAGGGCTGGCGTGCCTCTGTTATAGGCTGATATGGCTTTATCCCAGGTTCCGTGCCTCTCATACAGTTCATGAAGGAACCGGGCTCCTGCATCAATTGATTTATCGATGTCGAATCGCTCATCTTTCCTGCAGATATTGTTGTAGTCAAAGTTTTCAATGGCCATCATATCCAGTAGTATCTGCCCGTGTTCCAGGTCACGTCCGGTAGTTTTTGAGGTTCCAAAGGTTTTCAGCCCGTATTGCTGAGCCGTTCCCGGTTGAAACTGCATGAGTCCGGCGCCACCGTCATTCTGGTCGTTCACCTGTAGTGGATTACCCATGCTTTCCTGCATGATCAGTCCGGCTATGAGACAAGGAGGAATATTGTACTTTTTTTCTGCAGCAGATATTTCTTTCTGCCAGCGAATTGTCCGGTAAAACCGGCCTTCGGTGCTGTAAATGTGGGATTGATCCGATGATGGAACTTCTGCTTCATCATACTCGTGTTGCGAACTGCGCAGCTCATTTCTGCTGAAATCACTGTTGTTCAGTTTTCCCCTGATTTTACTGATAAAGTACTCCGTATCCTGATATACAGGGGTAGAGAAAAACCGCAGATATGTCTCATTAACAAAGAGAAGCAATATCATCGCAGCCAGGATTGATGCAACATAAACCACCTGCCGGTACACTGTTTTCGACAGACTGCCTTTTATCGATTTTCTGATTCCCGGAAGGAGGTGATTGGAAATAACGACAATCAGAAAAATCAACAGACAAAGAGCCAAACCGTACGAAATCATTCTTAAGGAAAACGGAAACTTGAACCCTTTCAAAGTCCCCAGAGCCGTCACCAGAACCGTAAGAATTCCGCTAAATACCCATAGAAAGGTGATAATCTGGACAAACCGGATGATTCCGCTGTTTTTACCTGATTTTGATCGTTTTTTTGCCAAAATGTGCTAAAGGATATTAAGTGATTTGCAATATGTTATAGCCATACGCCGGAAGCGTTACCCTTATCCCGATGGTAATAACCTGACTGAACAAAAGAGTGACGGTCGAAGCTTCTCCCGGCAGAAGTCCCTGAACGGTAAATTTCTGTTTGCTGCCGAATCCGATCGCGTTTAACGCATGTTCAGGAATTCTGATTGTTGTCTCTTCGATGTTTTCATCAAATGCAGCTACCACTAAAAGCGCCTCCTCCTGACTGGCTCCGCCATACCTGAGGAATGCAAAGATCCGGTCGCGATCCGGATTCTCCTCATTTACCCACATCAGGTCATACAGGCAGCCATTGGAAAACAGAGGATTCTCTTTAGCCATGTTCAGCAGCTCATTATAGAATTTTCTCAATAACTGCTGCTCTTCCGACAAGTTTGCACCATCGCACTTGCCATGGTTAAACCACTTTTGCAGCTCAGGCATGGCCGAATAATCAAAAATACTTGTACGCCCGTCATCTCCGCTGAATCCGGTAGCCCCTGCAGCTGGCTCACCAACTTCCTGCCCGTTGTAAACCAGTATCGGTCCCTGATTCATCAGCGCAGCAATGGCCATTGCCGGTATGGCTTTTAAGGGATTTCCGGCAAAAAATGGCGAGGCTATCCTTTGCTCATCGTGGTTTTCTAAGAACCTGACCATCAGATCGTCCATGCCCTCCAGCATCTGCCAGACTTTCGTAATCAGTCGGGTAGAGGACCCGGCGATGACTGACCGAAGTGAATCGTACATACCGACTTTATCGTACAGGTGATCAAAGAATCCATTTTCCAGATAATTCCTGTATTTGGCAGGTTCATATAATTCTGCAATAAAAATGGTATTCGGATACTCACTCTTAACCTGACTGATGGCATAATGCCAAAATTCTACAGGAACCATCCCGGCCATGTCGCATCGGAAACCATCGATTCCCTGGCTTGCCCAGAAAAGGAGGATTTGGGTCATTTTGACCCAGGTGGAGGGGGCCAGGGGAAGGGTGTGGTTGTTGTGGTTGTTGTAGGTGTTGTAGGTGTTGTAATTGTTGTAGGTGTTGTAGGTGTTGTAATTGTTGTAGGTGTTGTAATTGTTGTAATGGTTGTAAGGGTTGAGGTAGTCGATGCCGTAGTTAAGTTTGATGGTTTCATACCAGTCGTTTACGTCAGGATCGGAACGGAAAACATCATTACCGGTTGCTTTGGCCGGGATCTCTTCATATCGGTCGGGTGTTTGAGTATCCAAACCGCGAATATGCAAAGATTCTCCTGGGAAATAGTAAAAATTATTGGAAGGGCTGAATGATAGCATGGTATCGTCATCCTCACCCAAATTTCTGAAACCTTCAGGTAGTACTTTGGAACAATAATCCCGGGCAACGTGATTGGGAACAAAGTCGATGATCACTTTCAAACCTTGATTGTGAATTCTCTGTATCAGTTGTTCAAATTCAATCATTCGAAGTGACACATCAACCGCAAGGTCTGGATCAATATCGAAGTAATCAGTAATGGCATAGGGAGACCCAGCCTTCCCTTTTACAATATCCGGATGGCTGGCGGACAATCCGTATTCAGGATAGTGGGAGAGGGTAGCATGCCTGATGATTCCGGTCAGCCAGATATGTGTAACACCCAAATGGATTAGCTCCTTAAGAACGATGTCGGTAATATCGTTGAATTTGCCACAACCGTTTTGTTCTAACGTTCCGTTGAATACCGGATTGATATTCGAATTGCCGAATAATCTGGGAAACAGCTGGTAAATGATGATTTTTTGTTTCATCGGCATTACCGGATACGCCTCGTTGGTGTTTTCTTGAGAACAATGCCGACCCGGGCCGGGAGGTAGAGTAAAAGCTGAAAGCTGGACCCCACTTTTCCCAGAGGCTCTGCCGGATAATCCATCTTTTCATCGATCCTGCCGAATCCTCCGAAAAGTGGATTGTCGGAGTCAAGAACAATTCGGTATTCAGCCGGATCGGAAGCAATGCCGTAATGGGTAAAGGATTTAGCCGGATTCAGATTGAAAACAAACAGGAAGGGTTCCCTGATAAATGCCAGTACCTGATCGGCATCGTTCGAGAGAACCAGTCGTGGTGTTTCCATAACTGCTATTTTTTCTTGTCCGAAAAGCCGGATCATGGCTTTATCAAATTCCTGCAGACCTCCATATCGTAACTGCTGATTATCGGCCAGGTGCCATTGTCTGCGGGCATATTTATAACTCCAGTTGTTCCCTTCGCGGGGAAAATCGATCCACTCCGGATGGCCGAACTCATTGCCCATAAAATTCAGATAACCACCGCCGTGAGTTGAAATGGTTAGCAAACGGATGAGTTTGTCGAGTGCAATCGCCCTGTCGATGATCAGACTGGAGGACTGTTTCGACATGTGCGTGTACATCTCTTTATCTGCCAGCCTGAACATAATGGTTTTATCCCCGACGAGCGCCTGGTCGTGCGATTCGGCATAGGAAACGGTTTTCTCGTCGACCCTCCGGTTGGTGAGTTCATAATAGATCTGGGAAACACTCCAACTCTCATCGGATTTTTCCTTGAGCATTTTAATCCAGAAATCAGGAACTCCCATGGAAAGGCGATAATCGAATCCCAGGCCCCCGTCTTCAATCGGCGTGGCGATACCCGGCAATCCGCTCATATCTTCAGCAATCGTAATGGCATGGGTATTTAGCTCATGAATCAGTTTATTGGCAAGCGTCAGGTAAAGCAAGGCATCTTCATCCACTCCGTTATTAAAATAGGCGTCATAACTAGTGAAATCCCTGCCCAATCCATGATCATAATAGAGCATGCTGGTGACCCCGTCGAACCGGAAACCATCGAAACCATACTCCTCGATCCAGTATTTACAGTTCGACAGAAGAAAATGAATAGTTTCATCTTTACCATAATCAAAGCATAGAGAATCCCAGGCTGGATGTTCCCTACCAGGGCCGGTTAAAAACAGCATGCCGGGTTTGCCATCATAAAGGCCAGGCCCCTCTAAAGTGTTTTTAACTGCATGAGAATGAACAATATCCATGATCACGCAAATGCCTTTAACATGTGCTTCGGCAATCAATAGCCGGAGATCATCAGGAGTCCCAAACCGGCTTGAAACAGCAAAGAAACTGGAGACATGATAGCCAAAAGAGCCATAATACGGATGTTCCTGGATAGCCATCAGCTGCAGGGTGTTGTATCCCAGTGAGGCAATCCTCGGCAGGATATTTTCCCTGAATTCATTGAAACTGCACACCTTTCCCGTTTCAGAAGACATGCCGATGTGTGCCTCATAGATCAGCAGTGCCAGGGAATCATTTTTGTCAGACTTATCCTGAATGTTAGGTTTACTGGTTTTCTCAGGAGCCGGCGGATTCCATACCTGAGCATTGAAAATTTTAGTGTTCTCATCCTGAACAACACGGGTGGCATACAAAGGGATCCGGTAATCGGCCCCTCCTGGCCATGTAATCCAAAGCTTGTATTCGTCAAGATGGTGAAGGTCTGCTTCTTCGAGAATCAATTCCCACTGTCCCGGTTTGATAAGAGTGAATTTGTAACGGGGTTGTAATTCCCATTGGCTAAACGATCCCGTTATCCAGATCTCTGTAGCATTGGGAGCCCATTCATGCAGTATCCAGCCATGATCCGTATGGTGCAAACCGAAATAATGATGTCCGTTTGCAAAAGAACTTAATGATCCGCTTTCTGAAATTATTTCATCGATTTATAGATTCAGACGTTTCATTCTCGACTCTATCTGACCCAGATAGGGCATCAGCAAAGAATCACGCTGTATAATACCGGGAACGCTCATTTCAGGAGATTCTTTTCAATACTTCAGAGAGCAGTTTCCAGAATTTTCCGGTTGTTGAAATATTAAGCCTTTCATCCGGTGAGTGCACCCCCTTGATTGTTGGCCCGAATGAGATCATATCCATATTGGGGTATTTTTCCAGAAACAGTCCGCACTCCAGTCCGGCATGAATCGCTTTGACCAGTGGTTTTTCATCGAACAGGTCCTCATAGGCTTGCTCCGTGATTTTCAATACCGGTGAATTGGGATTAGGATTCCATCCCGGATAGCCTGTGGTTTTTTCGGTGTAAGCTCCTGCCAGGAGGAACACACTTTCAACCATGTTCGACATATTTCGTTTAGCTGATTCGATAGAGCTTCTCTGGCTGGTCGATACTGAAATTCGGTCATCCACCAGCTTCACAGCAGCCAGGTTAGTGGAGGTCTCCACCAGCCCGGAGATGGTCTGGCTCATCGAAAGCACACCGTGTGGACAAGCGTACAGGGCATTCAGAAAATTGCACTGGCAATCTTCATCGATAACCCATTCCGGTACCTGGCAATCCGAGAAATAGAGCGACAATGCTGGCTCGGTTTTAACCAGTTCGATTTTTATTTCCGACTGATATTGTTTGAATGCTTTAATTAAAGCCTCTTTGTTTGATTCGGGCAGCGTAATGATGGATTCTGCTTCGCGTGGAATTGCGTTGCGCAGGTTTCCACCGTCAAACCGATGTAAGCGTATTTCAAAATCGTCAGCAAAATCCCACAGAAAGCGGCTCAGTATTTTATTGGCATTGCCCAATCCCTTGTTGATGTCATCACCGGAATGCCCTCCGACCAGGCCTTTGACGCCAAGCTTCATTGCGATATTTCCTTCTGGCACCAGTTCCTTCAGGAAATCAAACCAGGCAGTCAGGTCAATTCCGCCGGCACAGCCGATGAAAAGCTCACCCCAGTCTTCCGAATCCAGGTTAAGAAGTGTGGTACTCTGCAGAAAACCCGGCTGAAGGCCGAATGCTCCTACCAGACCGGTTTCTTCAGCTGTGGTAAACAGACATTCCAATGGCCCGTGAGCAATATCTGAGGAATCCAGTACTGCCATCTGGGCGGCAATCCCGATTCCGTCATCGCCACCGAGCGTGGTGCCTCTGGCTTTTATCCAGTCGCCATCTACAAAAGTTTGTATCGGATCGGTCTGGAAATTGAAAACGACATCAGCGTTTTTCTCGCAAACCATATCGAGATGGCTTTGCAAACAAACTTTAGTGTGATTTTCCTTGCCGGATGTTGCCGGTTTACGGATCACCAGATTTCCGGCATGATCGGTCTGATATTGGAGATTCCTCTCCTGCGCAAATCGAATCAGAAACTCGCGGATTTGTTTTTCCTGGTCACTGGGCCGCGGGATATTGAGAACCTCGCTGAAATGTTTCCAAAGTGCAATGGGTTCGAAGTTGAATATTTCCGACATATTTTTTTGCTTTTTGTAAAGATATACCTAATCGCCGGCTATTGCTCAAGGAATAAAAAAAAGTATATTTACCTTAAGAATCAATAAAGTTAAAAACCTAATATCTAAACTGTTATGATCAAGAGAACTATCGTTGCATTGCCCGGAGATGGCATAGGCACAGTTGTTCTGGAAGCTGCTATCCGTGTTTTGGATGCCGCTGGTTTTGAAGCCAATTATGAATTTGGTGATATTGGATGGGAGTTTTGGAAAAAGGAAGGAAATCCTCTACCCGAACGCACCATAAAGCTGTTGCAGCAGCACAAAATTGGATTGTTTGGTGCGATAACCTCGAAGCCCAAGGATGCCGCAGCTGCTGAGCTTGCTCCTGAACTGCAGGGCAAAGGCCTGGTTTATGCCAGTCCGATCGTGGGAATGCGCCAGCTGTTTGATCTGGATATTTGCATCAGACCCTGCAAAACCTATCTGGGGAATCCGCTAAACTTTATCAGGAGAGGTGCTGACGGCAATATCGAAGAGCCGTTTGTAGATGTGGTCATTTTCAGGCAGAATACCGAATGTTTATATAGTGGGGTGGAGTGGACCAATCCGTCTGATCAGGTACATGAGGCATTCCTGACACATAAAGCTTTTCTGAAGAATTTCGGAAAAGTTCCAAAAGAGGAAATCTCGATTTCAGCCAGAATCTTTACTAAAAAATATACGGGCAGGATTCTTAAGGCAGCATTTGAATATGCCCGGAATAACGGATACAAATCGGTGACGGTATGCGAGAAGCCGAATGTAATCAGGGAAACCAGCGGGATGATGTATAAGATGGCCCAGGACATGCAGAAAAACGAATACCCTGAAATCCAGCTTTGGAATACCAATATCGATGCACAGATGATGTGGCTAACCAAGAACCCCGAAAACTATGGGGTGATCGTGGCCGGAAATATGTTCGGAGATATTGCCTCAGACGGCTTTGCCGGATTGATCGGCGGACTGGGTTTTGCCTGTTCAGCCAATCTCGGGGAAGAGATTGCGGTTTTCGAGCCCACCCATGGATCGGCTCCTAAATATGCTGATTATCCCGTGTCGATTGTGAACCCGATCGCCATGATTGCCAGTGCAGGCATGATGCTTCATCATATCGGCGAAAACGGGATCGCTGATCGCATTGAAAAGGCTGTTGCTGAGGTTATTGCAGAGGGGAAAGTAAGAACTTACGATATGATGAAAATGACCGGATCGCCCGACGTGATCAAACAGGGCGCTGCCTCAACTCAACAGATGGCTGACGCAATAATTGCCAAACTATGAAAGAGCATATTCTGAAACTTTGGCCGGAGCTCAACTGGATAAAAGATCATGATCTCCGTGAAAAAACTGCCCGAACCTGGGAAATTGCTTTAGAGAGAAGTGTTTTGACCGTTGATGACCTTAATACAATTCCTTTTACGCTGCTTGTTCCTGATCTTCAGGTAACTTTTATGGCCCACAAAAGAGCTGTAGTGCAGATTGCCAGGGAGGCCGGACTCAAATGCAATGAGTTTTTCGGCAGAGATCTTCCCGTTGACATGGATACCCTGATAGCCGGAGCGATTCTTGCCGATGTAGGTAAACTGCTCGAATATGAGATGAGGGAGGGTAAAGCGGTGCAGGGGAAATACGGAGCTTATCTCAGGCACCCATTCTCTGGTGTCGCACTGGCTGAGGAATGCGGTGTTCCTCCTGCAGTGTGCCACATCATTGCAGCCCATGCTCATGAAGGTGACCTGGTAAAACGGACAACTGAAGCCTACATCGTTCATCATGTCGATTTTATGACTTTTCTTCCTTTTAAGGACAGGCTTAAATAGTCCTGATTTTTGTTTATATTTGATTGAGCGCTAATCATTTCGGCGTTCAATTAAGCAATGGTAATTCTTCGATACTTACCGGCACGATTTACTTTTGTTATCCTGATGTGTTTATCGCTTTCAGGCTGCCATAAAGAGGATATTGCTGTTATTACGGGAGTGGTAAAGGATACTCATCTGGTGATACCTGTTGACAAGGTTAAAGTGGAGCTCTGGACTCAACATATCGAAGAAGGGGTATTCCTGGCAAACTATGTACTTGAAGGGAGCGTTATCACGGTTACTGACGGAGCCTTCTCCTTTAATCTGACTAAAAAGAACTATACAGGTATCCGTCTTAAAATCAGTAAAGAGGGTTATTATGAGTGCGTTTCAGAGCTCGATCCGGAAATAGTAAAAAATGGTCAGCGTTCCGACGAATCTTACTTTTTGCTGGCAAAGGCCTGGCTACGGATTCATGTTAAGAATTCGGAGCCATTTAATTCTTCAGACTTTTTCGAGTTCCGCATCATGAACTCTTATTCAAGTTGTGAAACCTGCTGTAAAGAAACCTCCTATCAGTTTATTGGATTGCATGTTGACGAAGATTTTGAATGTCAGAATTCAGGTAACAGAAATATCTACATTCAATCCTCGAACCGGAAAAATAATACACAAACAATTAAAACCGATACGATTTATGTAAAGGGGTTTGATACTACTGATATAGATTTTTTCTATTAGCTGTGTATTAAGGTCAGTTTTGTAAAACATTTTAGAGCAGTGTGGTGTTTTAATATGGTGTGAATTATATAACTCTTCATCAAAATTGTGTAATGCTTGTCATAACAGAGATGGACACCTTTGCACATAGAATGACGTATTATATTTTATAACAGGAAATAACTAACCTTCTGAAAATGAAAAAGAAACTTTTACTCTTGTCTGCAGTGTTGTTACTGGGTATTTCTGCATCGCATGCTCAAAATGCCGATAACAAATGGGGATTTGGGCTCCACTATGGAGTCATGGAAGCAAACGGTGATTATGGCAACCAATTCTATTCCTTTGCTCAAGGTTATGCTGTTGGTGCCAGTTTATCAAGGTATATTAACCCTTCATTTGATGTGATGGGGCATTTCTTTTATGATATGACACATCAGCATGACGCTGGCCGGTTAGGTCAACCTACCTGGGTGAGCTATACTGCTGATATGTATAATTTGAATTTGCTGGCTAAATACAAATTCAATAACGGATATCTGTTAAAAGAAACAGCCATTCTTTCTCCATACATTCTGGCTGGTTTTGGCGGTAATCAATCGGTTTCGCAAGGTGTCAATAATGATGGGGCCTTCAGTGATCAAAAACTCCTGACTTTCAACCTGTATGGAGGATTGGGATTGAATCTCCGCGTTTCAAAAAATATAAGCATTGTGGTTCAAACAGCACTGCTGATGCCATTTACTGATAAAATTGACGGTTGGAATTCTGATGTTATCGGGAATAAGGGGAATGATTTATTCCTTGAAAACTCAGTTGGACTCTATATTACTCCGGGTAAAGCCAAGATTAAAGATGCCGACGGTGATGGAGTGGTTGATAAACTGGATAAATGCCCGAACACCCCTGCCGGTGTGCCGGTTGATCCTGAAGGCTGTCCTCTGGATACAGATAAGGATGGCGTATTAGACTATCAGGATGAATGTCCGTTGGTTGCGGGGTTAAAGGAATTCAACGGTTGCCCGGATACAGATAAAGATGGGATACAGGATAAACTGGATGAATGCCCGGATGTATTTGGACTCGCAGCACTCAAAGGCTGTCCGGATGCTGATGGCGACGGCGTTGCCGACAAAGACGACCGCTGTCCCAATACCCCCAAAGGTATTAAGGTCGATAAATTTGGTTGCCCGCTTGATTCTGACGGCGATGGAATTATTGATAGTGAAGATGCTTGCCCGAACGTAGCCGGGGTGGCTGAGTTGAAAGGTTGCCCGGTTGAGGAAAAAACAATCGTCGGTAAATACAATCTATCAATGACACCGATTTATTTCGACTTTGATTCATACAAACTAAAAGTTGATGGAATTAAAGCTCTCGATCAAATTGCAAATGCATTATCCAATCAGTCCACATTTGGTATTCAATTTGATGGTTATGCTGACCATGTCGGTACAGAAGAATATAATCTTAATCTCTCTGAAAAACGGGCTAATAGTGCAAAGGATTATCTGATTAAAAAAGGTATTATTGAATCCAGAATCAGGATGCAGCATTATGGAGAATCCAGACCGGCTGAGGACAATAGTACTCCTCAAGGCCGTGCGCTCAACCGCCGTGTGGAATATAATCTGTTCGAATTAGGTAAATAATAAGGAAAATGATAAAGAAAATCCCTGCTTAGGCGGGGATTTTTTTTTATTCCCGATTAGTCGCCATTTGATGAAATCCTTTGAAACATTGACATTATATCGACTTTGTTGTATCTTTACCATCAGAAATGATTATCCTACCAAAAATGACTAAACGAATATTAGTTCTCTCAACAGTATTGTTACTGGGCATAACCGCATCATTTGCGCAAAATGCCGACAACAAATGGGGTGTTGGATTACATTTTGGAGTGATGGAATATAATGGAGACTACTCAAACCAGTTTTACTCCTTCGGACAAGGATATGCTGTTGGCGCCAGCGTGGTCAGGTACCTGAACCCTTCATTTGACCTGATGGGGCACTATTTTTATGATATGTCACATGCTCACGATGCAGGAAGATTGGGCGCACCAACATGGGTCAACTTCAAGGCACACATGTATAACCTGAATTTACTGGCAAAATACAAATTCAATAACGGATATATTTTATCAGAAGATGCTTTACTGGCCCCGTATCTTCTGGCTGGATTAGGCGGAAATCAATCTGTTTCGAACGGAGTAAATGCCGATGGTCCTTTCACCGATGACAAACTTCTCGCGCTCAACTTGTATGGCGGAGTAGGGCTGAACCTTCGTGTTTCAAGAGCGGTCAGTGTCAGTGTGCAATCTTCGCTGATGGCGCCTATGACTGATAAAATTGATGGATGGGCTCCGGATGTTGAACAAAATAAAACTAATGATGTTTTCCTCGAAAACTCTGTCGGCCTGTATATTACCCCTGGCAAGGCTAAAAAGAAAGACGCTGACGGCGACGGTGTTGTCGATAAACTGGATAAATGCCCGAATACCCCTGCCGGGGTACCTGTAGATGCTAACGGCTGCCCGTTGGATACCGACCAGGATGGAGTACTTGACTACCAGGACGAGTGCCCCACTGTTGCCGGCATGAAAGAGTTTAACGGCTGTCCGGATACCGATCGGGATGGTATTCAGGATAAACTGGACGAGTGCCCGGATGTTTTTGGTATAGCTGCCCTGAAAGGATGCCCGGATGCTGATGGTGATGGAGTTGCCGACAAGGATGACCGCTGTCCCAATACCCCAAAAGGCTATAAAGTTGATCGCTTCGGTTGCCCGGTTGATTCCGACAGAGACGGTATCCCTGATAGCGAAGATGCCTGCCCGGATAAAGTCGGAGTATCTGAATTGAAAGGATGCCCCTTCGATGTTCAAACGATCATTGCAAAATACCAGATCTCGATGAAACCGCTTTATTTCGACTTTGACTCTTACAAGTTGAAGCCGGAAGGAATCGAAACCCTTGAAAAAATTGCTAAAGCTTTGACAAATCACAGCGACTTCGGTGTTCAGTTCGATGGACATGCTGATTTCATCGGATCTGAGGATTATAACCTGAAACTCTCTGAAAGCCGTGCTAATACTGCTAAAGGCTATCTGATGAATAAAGGATTAAGCGCTGAGCGGATCAGACTACAATATTTCGGAGAAACAAAACCCGCCCAGAATAATAAAACCAAAGAGGGACGCGCACTGAATCGCCGTGTTGAATACAACCTCTACGAAATGGATAAAAAATAATTGATTTTTAATAATCATATTTACAGGATGTTATCTAAAAATCCCTGCTACGGCAGGGATTTTTTTTTGCCATATCAAAAAGTCGTTTTACATTTGACCAATTGGTTAAAGTAAAAAGTTAAACCAAATGGTTAAAAAGGATGAGGGTTCCTCCGAATCAACCCAGGAGAAAATTCTGAATTCGGCTCGTGTTGTATTTATGGCCAAAGGCATGGATGGGGCCAGAATGCAGGAGATTGCAGATCATGCCGGGATCAATAAAGCATTGCTTCATTATTATTTCCGGGACAAGGAAACTCTATTCAAAGCGGTGTTCAGCCAAACAATTCTGAAATTGATACCCGCACTATCCGAAGTACTGAGCTCGGATAAACCACTTCTGGAAAAGATTCCCGATTTCTTTTCTGTACACATGAAGTTTATTCAGGAGAACCCTATGGTGCCTCAATTTGTTATTTCAGAAATGTCAAGGAACCCGGGTTTGGTCATTACTGGCTTTATGGCGATCAAACATGGAGGTGTGTTTGAAAAGTTCAATAAAGCAGTTCAGGAAAGTGTCGAAAGAGGAGAAATCAAACCCGTCGATCCAACCCAGTTGATTCTCAATCTGGTTTCATTAAGCATCTTCCCATTTGTGGCCAAACCCATCCTGAAAGGTTTTTTTAATATGGATGAAAGTCAGTATGGCCAAATGATGGAGGAACGTAAAAAAGTTGTATCACAGTTTGTAATAAATGCCTTAAAATGAAACGAATAACCATATTTTTGGCAATCATACTTTTCCCGATTGTTGCAAAATCACAGGATTTGCAATTGCAGGATTGTGTCAGGGAAAGCTTGAAAAACAATCCGTTATCAGCCAATAAGGCTTTGACGATGCAAATTGCAGAGGTTAAAGGAAAAATATTGAAATCGGCATGGCTACCCGGTATTGATATTAATGCACAGTCTACCTGGCAGTCGGATGTGGTGACCCTGGAATTTGATTTGCCATTTGCCGTTGACTTTCCGAAAATTCCCAAGGACCAGTATAAAGTGACCACGGATATATCGCAGTTGATTTATGATGGAGGTAGTATCCATCATCAACAGGTTCTTGAAAAACTAACTTCGGATTTGTCAGTGAAAGAATTGGAAAAAGGGGAACTCGACTTGAAATCTACGGTCGAGGATCTCTATTTCGCCATACTGGTTGCCGAAAAACGAATTGAAGTGTTGAACCTGATGACTGAAAATCTTCAATCCACTGTTAAACAGATAGAATCAGGGGTCAAAAACGGACTGTTAAGTGAATCTGACCTTCCCGTGGTCATCGCCGAACAAATAAAAACCGATCAGCAAATGATCAGCCTGAAAGGACTCAAACAGCGGGCTGTGCAAACACTGAGCATTTTGATGGGGAGAGAAATTTCATTGGATACCCGGTTTCTTACCCCGGTCACCACAAGAGGATTGATGCTGAACGGGGAGCGGCCCGAATACGGGATGTTTGAGCTGCAGGGAGAAATGCTTACCACTCGAAAATCCCTGCTGAATGCGCAGCTTCGGCCAAAAGTCTTTGCTTTCGGGCAGGCTGGATACGGGAAACCCGGACTCAATTTCATGGG
>JAQWAJ010000006.1 GCA_028707745.1 Bacteroidales bacterium
TTAATACTTTTGATAACCTACCTGCATCAACTACCTGCAGCTTTACCAGATTTTCTTCTGAGTTCTTCGCCCACAAATTTAACACCCTTACCTTTATAAGGTTCCGGTGGTCTTAATGAGCGGATCTTTGCGGCAACCTGCCCAATCAATTGTTTATCAATACTTTTCAGCGTTATGATTGGATTTGCACGTCTTTCCGTGACTGCCTCAACTTTAACTTCCGGTGGTAACTGGAGAATAAATGGATGTGAAAAACCCAGGTGTACCTCAAGGACCTGGCCTTCAACCGTAGCTTTATAACCAACTCCAACGAGTTCCTGTTTTATTTCATATCCGGTTGACACTCCGATTACCATATTGTGAATCAGTGAACGGTACAGACCATGCAATGCGCGGTGTCTTTTCTGTTCAGTTGGCCGGATAACATGTATAATTCCATCTTCAACCTTGACCTGGATTTCAGGATCAACCTGCTGCGTTAATGAACCCAGCGGACCGGTAACCTTGACCAGATTGTCAGCCTGTACATTTACAGTGACACCTGAAGGAATGGATATAGGTAATTTTCCAATTCGTGACATCGTTCAATACTTATTAATATACGTAACAAATAACCTCACCCCCCACATTTTCCTTGCGGGCTTCTTTTTCAGTCATCAATCCATGGGAGGTCGATAGGATGGCAATTCCCATACCGTTCAACACCCTGGGTAGATTATCAACATCGCTGTACTTCCGGAGTCCAGGTCTGCTAACACGCTGAATGCTTTTGATAGCAGGAACTTTAGATATCGGATGGTATTTAAGAGCGATTTTTATAATACCCTGTTTATCATCTTCCTCAAATTTATAGCTAAGGATATATCCTTTCTCAAACAGGATCTTTGTCATTTCTTTTTTCAAGTTCGAAGCAGGGATCTCCACTACTTTATGCTTGGCCATAATCGCATTACGAACACGCGTCAGGTAATCTGCAATAGGATCAGTCATTTTTTCTAATAATTAAATTACCAACTTGCTTTTTTAATACCCGGTATCAGTCCATTGGAAGCCATTTCACGGAACGAGATACGGCTAATCCCAAATTGACGCATATAACCTTTTGGCCTTCCGGTCAGCTTACACCGGTTATGCAACCTTACTTTTGATGAATTCTTTGGAAGTTGACTCAAGGCAATATAATCTCCTTCAGCCTTCAGCCTGGCACGCTTTTCAGCATATTTTTCAACCATTTTCTGCCGCTTAACTTCGCGGGCTTTCATGGATTCTTTAGCCATCCCTATTTCTTATTAGTTGATTTAAATGGAATTCCAAATTCTTTGAGCAAGGCATATCCTTCCTCATCGGTTTTGGCGGTTGTCACAAAACTTATTTCCATACCGATCATTGAAGGAATTTTATCGATTTCAATTTCCGGGAAAATAATTTGTTCCGTGATGCCAAGCGTATAATTTCCGCGTCCGTCAAGTTTTGCAGCTACACCGTTGAAGTCACGAATACGGGGAAGAGCTACAGCTATGAGCCTTTCCAGGAATTCATACATCTTTTCACGGCGAAGAGTTACCTTAACTCCAATCGGCATTTTCTGCCTCAGTTTAAAGTTTGATATATCCCTTTTTGATAGGGTTTGAACTGCTTTTTGTCCGGTAATCTGGGAAAGCTCTTCCTGAGCTACTTCGATTAGCTTTTTATCGGCAACTGCTTTTCCGATACCGCGATTGATCACAATCTTCTCCAAACGCGGAACCTGCATAACAGTTTTGTACTCAAATTCTTTAGTCAGGGCAGGAATGATTTCTTCCTTATATTTAACCTGTAGACAAGGTGTATATTCCATTACTTGATCTCCTCTCCAGATTTTTTGGCATAACGTACCAATTTACCATTCTCTCCAATACGACGGCCAATACGGGTAGGTTTTCCGGAAGTAGGATCCAGCAGCATCAGATTGGAGAGATGTATCGGACCTTCCCTTTTGATAATTCCACCTTGAGGTGCGTTTTTATCAGCCTTAGTATGTTTGGTAAGCATATTAACACCTTCCACGATAGCCCTGTCGCTTTTGCGGACAACTTCCAGCACACGGCCCTGTTGACCCTTTGAGTTACCAGCGATCACGATCACCGTATCTCCCTTTTTTATATTCAGTTTTTTCTGCATGGTCTTGTGCTTATTATTATAACACTTCAGGAGCCAAAGAAACGATCTTCATATAATTCTCACGAAGTTCTCTTGCCACAGGACCGAAAATACGTGTTCCCCGTATTTCACCAGTGGGATTTAAAAGAACACAGGCATTATCATCGAAACGAATATAAGATCCATCGTTTCTCCTGATTTCTTTCTTTGTCCTAACGATAACCGCTTTTGAAACAGTACCTTTTTTCAGGTCTCCTCCAGGTAAAGCCGATTTTACCGTAACAACAACCTTATCACCGACAGTGGCGAATCTTTTTCCGGTTCCGCCTAACACCCGAATGCACAAAACTTCTTTGGCACCGCTGTTATCGGCCACGATCATTCTACTCTCTTGCTGTATCATGGTTACTTAGCTCTTTCTATAATTTCCACTAATCTCCAGTTTTTCCTTTTGCTCATCGGCCGGGTTTCCATGATCTTAACAAGATCGCCCTCCTTGCAGGTGTTCTCTTCGTCATGAGCAACGAATTTCGTGGTCCTATTAACAAACTTCCCGTAAATAGGATGTTTTACTTTTCTTTTAACGGCAACTACTATGGTTTTATCCATTTTATTGCTAACGACCGCACCGGTACGTTCCTTGCGCAAGTTTCTATTAACTTCCATGGATTATTGGCTTTGCTTGTTTTCATTAATCTCACGCTGGCGCAATTCACTCCTCAATTGTGCAACCAGTCGCCTGGCGTCACGAATGAGATGGGGATGGTCAAGCGGAGAAACCGTATGGTTTATCTTCATACGAACCAAATTACCTTTTTCGGTATCGATCCGTTCGATAAGTTCCTTAGTAGTCAGTTCGCGAATCTCTACGTTTTTCATTATTCAGCATTTGAGTCTTCAACAAAATCTCGTCTGATGACAAATTTGGTTTTAATCGGGAGTTTCTGAGCTGCCAGCCTTAATGCCTCCTGAGCTAATTCCAGGGAAACACCTTCAGCTTCGAAAAGAATTCTACCCGGAGTAATCCTGGCTACGAATCCTTCAGGAGCACCTTTACCTTTACCCATACGTACTTCAGCCGGTTTCTTGGTGATCGGTTTATCTGGAAAAACACGAATCCAAATCTGTCCCTGGCGCTGCATGTGACGTGTTACAGCAACACGGGCTGCTTCAAGCTGCCTTCCGGTCATCCAGCAAGTTTCTAATGCTTTGATGCCAAATGATCCAAAAGCCAGCTGGTTACCCCTCTCGGAGTTGCCCTTCATCTTTCCCTTCTGTTGCCTTCTGTACTTAGTCTTTTTCGGTTGTAACATGACGATCTGTAATTATTCAGACGATTAACCTCTTCTTTTCTTAAACCCTTTTCTCGGAGCTTTGGCACCGATGTTCGGAGACAAGTCGCGTTTGCCAAAGATTTCACCTTTACAAATCCAGACTTTTATCCCCGTTGTACCCACTTTCGTATGGGCTTCACCTAAAGCATAGTCGATATCAGCACGAAGTGTATGCAATGGTATTCTACCTTCCTTATAGGTCTCCGAACGCGCCATTTCAGCGCCGTTCAACCTACCTGAGATCTGAATTTTGATTCCTTCAGCGCCCATACGGATTGTAGAAGCAATTGCCATTTTGATAGCCCGTCGGTAAGCAATCTTGCCTTCCAGCTGACGAGCCACATTGGCAGCTACGATCACTGCATCCATTTCAGGCCTTTTGATCTCAAAAATATTGATCTGTACCTCTTTACTGGTGATTTTCTTCAATTCTTCCTTTAGCTTGTCAACTTCTTGACCACCCTTACCGATAATAATACCCGGACGGGCAGTATTAACCGTTATGGTGATAAGCTTTAAGGTGCGTTCAATAATAATTTTTGAAACGCTTGCTTTTGCCAGACGAGCGTTCAGGTATTCACGGATTTTATAATCCTCAACCAGTTTTTCGGAAAAGTCATTTCCGCCGTACCAATTGGAATCCCAACCTTTGATAATGCCCAGGCGATTACTAATCGGGTTTACTTTTTGTCCCATCTATGCGTCCGTTTTTTCGACTTGTTTACGACTATCCAGATAAATTGTCACGTGGTTAGAGCGCTTCTTGATCCTGTGCCCGCGACCCTGTGGTGCAGGACGCAATCTTTTCAGAATACGTGCTGAATCCACAAATACTTGTTTTACATATACATGACTGTCCTCGATACGAATCCCGTCATTTTTGGCTTGCCAGTTTGCGATTGCTGACATCAGAAGTTTTTCCAATTTCCTGGAGGCTTCTTTCGGGTCATATCGCAGAATGTCCAGGGCCTGTTTAACTTCCATTCCCCGGATCATATCAGCAACCAGCCTCATCTTTCGCGGAGAGGTCGGATTATTGTTTAAAGCAGCCAGAAATAGTGATTTCCGTTCTTCTTTATTCCGATTTGCCGCTTCTTTCTTTCTGGATCCCATTTTTGTGAGTTTTTATCTTCTCGCTGATGAAAAATTCAATTATTTCTTCCGGTTACCGGCATGTCCCCTGAAAACCCGCGTTGGAGCGAATTCACCCAGTTTGTGCCCTACCATGTTTTCTGTGATGTAAACCGGAATAAACTTATTCCCATTATGAACAGCAACAGTATGTCCAACAAAATCAGGGGATATAATACTTCTTCTTGCCCATGTTTTAACAACCGATTTCTTCGTGGCTGCGTTCAAGGCCAGAATTTTCTTTTCCAGGCTGAATTCGATAAAAGGACCTTTTTTTAATGATCGGCTCATACAGTAGTTTATTATCAGTTACTTTTTACGTCTTTCAAGAATAAACTTTGACGATGATTTCTTTGGATGCCTGGTTTTGTAACCCTTTGCCAATAACCCCTTACGTGAGCGTGGGTGACCTCCTGACGAACGTCCTTCACCACCACCCATCGGGTGATCAACCGGGTTCATAACAACACCTCTGACTCTTGGACGACGGCCTTTCCAACGGGCACGACCGGCTTTTCCATCGCTTTCCAATCCATGATCGGAGTTGGAAACAGCGCCTACCGTTGCACGGCAAGCAACCAGTACAAGCCTGGTTTCATTAGATGGCAATTTTACAATCGCGTAACGGCCCTCCCTTGAAACAATCTGTGCATAGGTTCCGGCACCTCTTGCCATCACCCCACCCTGACCTGGACGCAGTTCAATATTATGAACAATGGTACCCAGCGGTATTTCACCCAGAGGAAGGCTGTTGCCAATTTCCGGGGCTATACCGGTACCGGATACCAATTTCTGACCAACACTCAGACCATTTGGTGCGATGATATACCTCTTTTCACCGTCGGCATAGACCAACAAAGCGATACGAGCGGTACGGTTAGGATCATACTCGATTGAGGAAACCATAGCCGGAATGCCATCTTTATCTCTTTTGAAGTCAATTTCGCGGTACATTTTTTTATGACCGCCGCCGAGATACCTCATAGTCATTCGGCCGCTATTGTTCCGTCCACCAGATCTTCTAGCTGGCTTCAACAAAGATTTTTCAGGAACCGATTGAGTAATTTCCTCAAACGTTCCGATAACCTTTTTTCTCTGCCCCGGTGTTACCGGATTAAAACTGCGAACTGCCATTGCTTAGTTAAATATTGCTGTAAAAATCTATGACATCTCCTTCATTCAGGGAAACAATTGCTTTTTTAAAAGCGTTGCTCTTCCCTCTAACAACTCCGTTGCGTGAAAATCTCGATTTTTCTTTGCCACCGTAACGCATCGTGTTAACAGTAACAACTGAAACCCCGTACATATCCTGTACAGCTTTCTTAATCTGATTTTTGTTGGCCCTTTTGTCTACGATAAAACCGTAAAACTTAAGGTCTTCGGTCTGCCCCGTCATTTTTTCCGTTACAATCGGTTTGATCAGAATATCCATTGTTACCAGTTCTTATTGTCCGAAATTTTCATTCAAAGCTTCAATCGAACTCTCCAGGAAGGCTACAGATGAAGCGTTTAATATATCATAAGTGTTTAGATCCGAGACCATTACAACTTTGATTCCCTGCAAATTTCGAGAGGACAAATATATGTTTTTATTCGGTTGATTTAAAACCAATAACATTTTTTTATTCTCTGATTTGAGGTTTTGTTGGATCTCAATCATTTTCCGGGTCTTTGGTTCATCCATGATGAAGTCCTCAACCACCACGATCTGTGATCCTTGCGCTTTATAAGTCAAAGCAGATTTACGCGCAAGAATTTTTACTTTTTTATTCAGTTTAAAACTGTAGTCGCGTGGAACAGGACCAAATACCCTGCCTCCACCACGAAACACCGGCGACTTGATGCTACCGGCACGTGCTCCGCCGGTACCTTTTTGCTTTTTCAGTTTTTTGGTACTGCCGTGAACTTCGTTGCGTTCTTTGGATTTGTGCGTTCCCTGGCGTTTGTTGGCCATGAATTGCTTTACATCCAGGTATACCGCATGATCATTCGGACTGATGCCAAAAACATCGTCGCGCAGCTCCACGGTTCGCCCGGTATCTTCACCGGAAGTCTTGTATACTGCTAATTTCATCACTTCTCAATTATTACGTATGAACCTTTTGCACCAGGAACCGAACCTTTGACAATCATCAGGTTATGTTCCGGAACAATTTTCAGAATCTGAAGACTAAGCATCTTAACAGTACTGTTACCATCATGGCCAGCCATCCTCATTCCTTTAAACACCCTTGCAGGATAGGAAGAAGCTCCAAGCGAACCCGGTGCTCTCAGACGGTTATGCTGACCATGAGTACTATCACCTACTCCAGCGAACCCATGGCGTTTTACAACACCCTGGAATCCTTTTCCCTTAGATGTGCCAGTAACATCGACCCAGTTATTATCACTGAAGTTATTTACTGTAACGACATCACCCAGTTTCAATTCTTCGCCGTTGTCCTTTTTGAACTCGGCAACTTCACGCTTTGGTGTGGTGTTGGCCTTTTTAAAATGTCCCAACATCGGTTTAGGGGTGTTCTTCTCCTTTTTATCGTCGAAGGCCACCTGCACAGCTTCATACCCATCTGTTTCGTGGGTTTTGATCTGGGTAACCACACAAGGACCCACTTCAATGACGGTGCATGGAACATTTTTCCCATCAGCAGCGAAAACTGAAGTCATCCCGATCTTTTTCCCGATTAAGCCTTGCATCTTATTAGCTTCTTATAATTATACTTTAATTTCAACTTCAACCCCGCTGGGTAGCTCCAGTTTCATCAGTGCATCAATAGTTTTAGCTGTTGATCCATAGATGTCAATCAGCCTCTTATATGAGCTCAGCTGAAATTGTTCTCTCGATTTTTTGTTCACGAAAGTTGATCTCAGAACAGTAAACACCCTGGTATGGGTAGGCAGCGGTATCGGACCGCTTACAACAGCACCGGTGCTTTTTACCGTTTTTACGATCTTCTCTGCCGACTTATCGGCAAGGTTGTGATCGTAAGACTTCAACTTGATTCTAATTTTCTGACTCATTCTATATGTATTTATCTACAATAAATCCACTCTTCCAAATACTTTTTGTAACACGACGATGGCAATATCACGAGGGACCTCATCATAGTGAGAAACCTCCATGGTTGAACTGGCCCGGCCCGAAGTCAAGGTTCTGAGTACCGTAACATATCCGACTTGTTCAGATAAAGGTACTGTAGCCTTAATAACGCGCCCACCGGGTTTATTTTCCATCCCGGTAACCTGGCCACGCCGTTTGTTGAGATCGGCAATAACATCTCCCACAAATTCTTCAGGGGATACAACTTCAAGGCTCATGATTGGTTCCAGAAGAACCGGTCGTGATTTTTCACAACCTTCACGGAAAGCTTTTTGAGCTGCAATTTCGAAGGAAAGTTCGTCTGAATCGATCGGGTGAAATGAACCACCCGTCAGCGTAACTTTTAACTTATTCAAAGGAAATCCGGCTAAAACACCGCTGTTCATTGCGTTTTTAAAACCTCGTTCAACAGCAGTAATGTATGATTTAGGAAAATCCTCAGGGGCAATTTCAGAAATAAATTCCAGACCCTTTGAATCGGTATCCGGGGAGATCCTGACTTTTATTTCAGCAAAAAGATTTTTGCCACCTGTGTCTTTCTTAAACACAATGTGTACATCACCTGACTGCCTGATTGATTCTTTATAAGCAACCTGTGTAGGACCTTTGTTTATATCCAGTTTAAATTCTCTTTTTAGCCTGTCGAGCAGAATATCCAGGTGCAATTCACCCATTCCGCTCAATACAGTCTGACCAGACTCTTCATCGATTTTGACTCTGAAAGTCGGGTCCTCTTCTACCAGTTTTTGCAGGGCATCAGTCAGTTTTGCCATATCATCCTGAGTTCTGGCCTCAACAGCCAAACCAAGAACGGGCTCAGGGAAACTGATGTTTTCAAGAAGGATCGGGTTATTTTCGTCGCATAAAGTGTCGCCGGTTCTAATATCCTTGAATCCGACGGCTGCACAAATATCACCAGCTTCGATAAAATCCCGCGGATTCTGTTTGTTTGCATGCATTTGATAAAGTCGGGTAATCCTTTCTCGTTTTTCGGTTCGCATGTTATGAACAGTGGCTCCCGAATGGATTGTCCCGGAATAAACCCTTAAGTAAGCCAAACGGCCGACATATGGGTCAGTAGCAATTTTAAAGGCAAGTGCTGCGAAAGGCGCATTTGGATCCGATTCCCTGGTCACGGGTTTATTCGTTACAGGTTCAAATCCGGTCACCGCTCCAACATCGAGCGGACTTGGTAAGAAAGCAGCAATTGCATTAAGCAGAGGCTGCACGCCTTTATTTTTGAAAGCTGATCCGCAAAGAACCGGAATCAAGTCTCTTTTCAGAGTTGCATTCCTGATTGCTGTGATCAGATCGCTGGCCTGAATGCCATCCTTATCATCAAAAAACCTTTCCAGAAGCAGATCATCGGTTTCACATACCGTTTCAAACAGTAAATTACGCCATTCTTCAGCCTGCTCTTTCATTTCAGCCGGTATAGAAACAATCGCAGGGTGAGAACCCATGGAATCATCTTCCGGCCAAATCAAGGCATTATTGTTAATCAGGTCGACTACCCCAACAAATTTATCTTCACTTCCGATTGGAATCTGAATTGCGAGGGGTTTTGCCCCCAGTTTTTCCTTCATCTCATTCAGAACACCGATAAAGTCAGACCCTGGTCTATCCATCTTATTGACAAAAGCGATCCGTGGAACGCCATATTTGTCAGCCTGATGCCAGACAGTTTCGGATTGTGGTTCAACTCCGCTCACACCGCAAAAAACAGCGATTGCTCCATCGAGCACGCGAAGAGATCTTTCCACCTCAACTGTGAAATCTACGTGACCGGGAGTGTCTATAATATTAAACTTATAGTTCTGTCCGTTGTATTTCCACCAGGTAGTAGTTGCAGCAGAAGTAATGGTTATACCTCTTTCCTGCTCCTGTACCATCCAGTCCATAGTTGCAGCACCGTCATGAACTTCTCCGATCCGGTGATTCACACCGGTGTAAAACAGAATACGTTCGGTAGTTGTGGTTTTTCCCGCATCAATGTGGGCCATTATACCTATGTTTCTGGTATAAGAGAGATCTAGTGCCATCCCAACGTGTCAAAGAACTTTGATCCGGTTAAAACCGGAAATGCGCGAATGCCCGGTTTGCTTCGGCCATTCTGTGCGTATCTTCCTTTTTCTTGAAAGCTGCGCCTTCTTCGTTAAAAGCAGCAATGATTTCCGCTGCCAATTTCTCACTCATCGAACGACCTGCACGTTTACGTGCAAATGCGATCAAGTTTTTGTTTCCGATTGATATTTTCCGGTCAGGACGGATTTCCATCGGGACCTGGAAAGTTGCACCACCCACCCTGCGGCTTTTTACTTCCACAGCAGGTGTGATGTTTTCAAGTGCTTTTTTCCAAACATCAAGAGCAGACATACCGCTATCCTGAGTTTTCTTTTCTACCAATTCCAAAGCATTATAGAAACTGGCAAAAGCAATACTTTTCTTCCCGCTGTACATCAGGTCATTTACAAAACGGGTTACCCGGACATCACCAAATTTGGGATCCGGAAGTACTATATTCTTTTTGGCTCTCGCTTTTCTCATTAGAAAATTGCTAACTGTAACAGACTATTTTTTAGGCCTTTTGGCACCGTATTTAGATCTTCTCTGTTTTCTGCCATCTACTCCGGCAGCATCCAAAGTTCCTCTTACCATGTGGTAACGTACACCCGGAAGATCTTTGACCCTTCCACCACGAACAAGCACAATCGAGTGCTCCTGGAGGTTATGACCTTCACCAGGTATATATACGTTGACCTCTTTTTGATTAGTCAATCTCACCCTGGCAACCTTCCGCATGGCGGAGTTAGGTTTTTTAGGGGTGGTAGTATAAACCCGGACACAAACTCCGCGGCGCTGTGGACAAGAATCAAGAGCCGGAGCTTTACTCTTATCATTCTTACTGATTCTTCCTTTTCTTACTAATTGCTGTATCGTAGGCATTATGAGCTATTTTTAAACCCGCTTGTTTTTAACAAAATGGTGTGCAAAGGTAAAAGTTTTTTTAAGAAAAACGAATGCCGATGAAAAAAATCATAAAAAAAGTCCCGGTTGTCCGGGACTCAATAATCAATAGTCTGATACATTGCACGACTATGGGTATTTAACAACCACAACTGTCTCTTCCGGATCGTTAGGATCACTGGCCATTGCACGCCCGAATAAGGACAATCTTGTAGATGTACCATCATCGCTGAAACCCTTACCATCTACGAGATGAATCTTCACCAGAAAATCTTTCGGCACCTTCAGTTCCCTTAGGCTAACAAAGTACCACGCAAAATCTGGCATGGAAAACTGACTGGTTGCATCAACATGAGCAATCGTTGAGCCAAGCTCGTTTTGAATCTCAATATCAGCAACCTGGAAGTTCTTGCCTTGTAACCCAAAAGTCACAAAATCCCAACTACCATCATGGTTTACATCGACTACTGTACCTTTAATCACTTTCACCGCCGATGAGCTGGAGTGATCATTACAATAGTATTGAGCCTGAACACCCGTCATTAAAGATGCAACCATCACAGTAAATAGCAGCGTCGTCAAGTACTTTTTCATGTTTTTCCCCTTCAATTGATCAGAGTTATACGTATTTACACTTTTCTGATTGGGCATAAAGGTATACTGACTTTTTGAAATATTTACATTTATTAAACATTTTTTTGACGATCGGCTGTTTTATCATCCTCAAGATACCCGACATAATATTATATATTTGTTGGTATTGTTTTGGAAGGATAAAGGTGCAAAGTGTTGTTAAAATATTGATTCTGATTACTTTATCAGTAATTCTGGCATTGCCGTATCCGGTCTTTTCGTCGGTTTCCGGGGATAAAACCTTTATGGACACTTCCAATCTGTACCGGTTGGTTTTTGATGGGAATCGATCCGAAGCTGCTCATTCTCTGCACCAATCCATGGTTAACGCGAGTAATCTGAGTGCTTCATACATGGCAGAAGGATGGCTTGAAACAGCAATTTTTTATGCATGGTCAAAAAAAATTGATCAGTCTGATGAGGCTTTTAGAAACTTCCTCCAATATATCGGTCAAATTTCAGCGAGCTTGTCAATCCGTTCAAATTGTCTTCTGTATCATGCACTGAGCCTATCTGCCAACGCTTCTTATAATCAGGCTGCCGACAGCCTTCTGGCTTCTATAGCCATACGTCCGATGACCGGTGGATTAAACAAGATTCTGCTGGCAGATTCCTATGGAGAACTGGCACGATTGTATAAAAAGACCGAAGACCTGTACGAGTCTTCCAGAAATTTTGACCGTTCCATATCTTTAAACAAGGAACTGGGAAGGGAGTCCGTTTTGGCTGCAGATCTGAGCGATCTGAGTTCCGTATTGTCGAAGATGAACAGCTCTGACCAAAGAATTGAAACGTTGCTCAATGAATCTCTGTCAATCTATCAGAAACAAAGGGAAAAGAGGGCTGATGACACTGAAACAGCCTTGAACATTGCCCAGGTATATAATGAATTCGGATTTCTCTACCTGCAGCGGAATCAGTACCGTGAAGCATTGAAAAACTATAAACTATCGCTGAATGAAAAACTTAAAATCCACGGGCTGAAGCAAATGGAGCTCATCGTGGTAAATAATAATATCGGCGCCTGTTATGAGTACCTGAAAATTGCAGATAGCTCAAGGCTCTATTATCAAAAAGCGGTGGACTATTCCATTAAAAGTCACCTTAACCCGGCCGACTATTATGCCAATCTGGGAGTGAGTTACGGGGCCAGGGACGAATATACAAAAGCTTTGGTGTTTTTTCAGAAAGCATTAAACAGTATAGATCCAACCTGCAACGCTACCAATCTGTCAGAGAATCCTGGAGTCAGTAAAACCACACCCCAGTTAGCCGATTATACGGCATATAAAGCACACAGTTTTCACAGGAGATACAATATCTACCATGACCCGAAGGATTTATCAGACGGGCTTCAGACCTTTATGGTAGCCCTGGAGATGATGGATACGCTCCGGTTTATGTACTCTTTTGAGAGCAAGCCATATTTAGCTTCTGAGGCGAAGATACACTACTTTAATGCGCTGGATATGGCTATGGATCTTTACGATTTAACCGGAGATAAAAAATATCTGGAACAGGCTTTTCAGCTTTCTGAAAGGAACAAATCGGCCACCTTGAACGAGTTTCTCAGAACCAATCAGGCACGTAAATACATGGGAGAAATAGCCCCATGGATCAAAGTTGAAGACAGTATCAAACAGATTATCAACAAAACCGAATCGAGGCTTATTGGTCTGTCAGCAGAACCGGTGCCCATGACAGACAGCATCCGGCCGCTACAGATACGGATCTCCCGGTTAACCGATCAATTGAAAAACACTGATATCGAGGCCCATCGTGAGAATCCCGAGTATTTTCAGATTGTATACTCGAACCATGGATATCGGCCCGGAGATATTCAGAAGATATTGAATCAGGGAGAGGCTCTGATCGATTACACGGTTATCAAAGACGCCAGGTTGCAGCTGGATTTCATGATAGTCGTCGTTTTAACGCGTGATACCCTTTACACTTACAGGGATACTCTTCCCAGTCAATTCAGACAGGAAATAAGGGCATTTCGGGCAACCATTACCTCGTATGTCGATGCCAAGGTTTTCAGGGATTTTTGCCGGTTGTCAAACCTGATGTATGAGTACTTTTTTGCTCCGATTGAAAAATTCAAAGGAATCGACCAGTTAATCATCCTTCCCGATGAGGAACTTGGGTTTCTGCCATTTGAGGTATTCGTTTCCGATACCTTAAAACCGAAAGGCTCCGACTTCAGAAAGCTCAGTTATCTCAATAAAAAGTACCAGATTTCCTATATCTCTTCGCATGAGCAATTGTACCAGTTCAGAAAAAACTCGGTAAAGAAGGGAAAATCAACTATTTATACTTTCTCTCCTTTCGCCAGCCAGGGGTGTAAGGTTGATACCCTCACCCTGCCTCCGCTTGGCAATTCAGGCAGTGAGGCTAAAGTTCTATCCCGGTATTTCAGAACCAGGGTATTTGAAAACAGTAAAGCAGGAGAACAATCGCTGCGACGGGCCTTTCAGGAGGAATCCATTATAAACCTGGCCACACACGGCATTATGGATTCAACCCACCCAATGCAGTCGAGGCTTTTGTTAAACCCATCAGAACCCGACGGTAGCCTCTACCTGTTTGAAATCCTGTCACTCAGGATTAATTCGTCGCTGGTCATCCTGAATGCCTGTAATACCGGTGCCGGCAAACTGCAGGTCGGGGAAGGAATTATGAGCCTGGCCAGAGGTTTTCAGTATGCTGGTGTACCTTCAGTGATCACCACGCTTTGGCCGATTGATGATCAATCATCGTCAACGGTTATGAAGCTCTTTTTCAATAACTTACATGATGGTATGGGTCAGCGGGAAGCTCTCATGAAAGCCAGAAACACGTACATAAGTCAGGCGACAAAAGCAAATGGAGCGCCCTATTTCTGGGCCGGGCAGGTTCTCATCGGTGACCCGGGAAGCATTTCAATCAACCACGGAATAAGGCATATCGAAGTTATAGTTATACTGATTGCCACTGTATTAGCACTGATCATGGTTTTAGTGTTTCACAAAAAGAAGCAGCATTGAGGGTCTGCTCTTGAAAATAAAAAAAAACACTTAGCTTTGCTCACCAAATTTTATCAAGAATTTTTTTAGCAAGAATTTTTTTTCATCATTTTACCAGTAATTAAGGGAGTTATGAAAGTTTATCAAACGAGTCAGATACGGAACCTTGCACTTCTGGGCAATTCGGGATCAGGAAAAACCACCTTAGCCGAATCCCTGCTGTTTGACGGAGGTGTAATCAACCGTCGGGGGGATGTCGGAACCAAGAATACGGTTTCCGATTGCCAGGACATTGAACATGAACGTGGCAACTCAGTTTACGCAACGGTATTGTACACTGAATACAAGGATTTTAAAATCAATTTCATTGACCCCCCCGGTGCCGATGATTTCGCTGGGGCAACCATAGCAGCACTCAGTGCTGTTGAATCTGCACTTCTGTTGATCAATGCTCAGAGTGGTGTTGAAACCGGCACCGAATCCCTGATGCGGTACACCAATAAGCACGACAAGCCTGTGATCCTGGTCATCAATCAACTGGATCATGAAAAGTCGCATTACGATAAAGCCGTTGACAGTGCACGTGAAGCTTTC